>JAHEEJ010000023.1 GCA_024640705.1 Deltaproteobacteria bacterium | reverse complement strand
AGTGCGCCGAACCACTCGCGGGGCTTATGCTTGCCGGGAGTTTGGCGTACGCGGTAAGGTGCGTAGGCGAAACCACTGGCTATCCCACTGCTTATCGAGGCGATTGCCGATGAATGACACGCAGCTGGTGATGTACGACGAGGATTATCGCAAGATCCTGGCCGTGATCCAGAAGCTCGTTCGGGATGCCAACGCCAAGGGAATCTTCGTCGTCGACCGCAATGGCCAGTTGATCGGTGAAGCGGGCGAGATGCGGGGGATCGACACGACGAGCCTTGCGTCGCTGACCGCGGGCTGTATCGCTGCGACCGGGGGCCTCGCGAAGATCGTTGGCGAAGAGGAATTCCCGATCCACTTCCACCAGGGTCAGCGCGACAATCTCCACATCACCCTGGTCGCACACCGAATCATCCTGGTCGTCGTCTTCGACGACCGCAGCTCGCTCGGACTCGTCCGGTTGCGGGTCAAGAAGGCCGGAGCCGAACTCGCAAAGGTCTTCGAACATATCCAGAAGCGATCGGAACAGGCCAATGCGGCGGGGGGAGGTGGCGATGCGCCTTTCTCCGAGATCACGGACGAAGACATCGACAACCTCTTCTCGATGTAGATCGGAAAATGTCCTTCATCAATTACTCCTCGCGCGAGATCAACTGCAAGATTGTCTACTACGGGCCCGGCCTGTGTGGCAAGACGACCAATCTGCAGTTCATCTACAACAAGACCAATCCCGACCTGAAGGGCAAGATGATCTCGCTCGCGACGGAGACCGAGCGCACCCTCTTCTTCGACTTCCTGCCGCTCGCGCTGGGACAGATCCGCGGCTTCAAGACGCGCTTTCATCTCTACACGGTTCCCGGTCAGGTCTTCTACGACGCGAGCCGCAAGCTGATCCTCAAAGGTGTGGATGGCGTGGTCTTCGTGGCCGACAGCCAGATCGAGCGGATGGAGGCGAACCTCGAAAGCCTCGACAACCTGAAGCTCAACCTCGCCGAGCAGGGTTACGACCTCGACAAGACGCCCTACATCGTGCAGTACAATAAACGGGACCTGCCCAACGCGGCGCCGCTCGATGAGATCCGCAAGCTGCTCAATCCCACCGGCATGCCGGACTTCGAAGCCTGCGCGACGGTGGGAACGGGCGTGTTCGAGACGCTGAAGGCCGTCGCCCGCGCAGTCCTGAGCGACCTCAAGCAAATGAGCAAATAGGCGCTTCGAACGCCCCACCCGGCGACCCATCGATCCTTCAAATTCGCGATCCTTCAATTTCAAATCGGGTAGCGTTACCATGCGCATGTGCCCCACGCCATCGTCCGCGCTCGCAAGATCTACTACGAACTCCACGGAGAGCACTCGGGCATTCCGCTGATCCTGATCATGGGAACCGGTGGATCGTGCCGCGGTTGGCTTCCCATCCAGGTTCCCGAATTCTCCAAGCAACACCGCACGCTGATCTACGATCACCCGGGCGTGGGCCGGAGCGAGGATGCGGGCGGCCCGCTCACCACCGCGGGCCTCGCCGACGATGCGGTCGGACTGATGGACGCGCTCGAAATCGAGCGCGCCAACGTGCTCGGCGCGTTCATGGGTGGCATGGTCGCGCAAGAGATGGCGCTGCGGCATCCCGATCGCGTCCATCGCCTGATCCTCGCGGGCACCTATGCGCGTCCCGACGCCAAGCGGCGGATGCTGATCCAACAGTGGCGAGAACTATCGCTCGGCGGCGCCTCCGTCGAAGTGATGGTTCGCGAGCGCATGCTTTGGACGTTGCAGGACGAGACCCTCGAGCAGACCGATCTGATCGACCAGATGATCGATTTCTTCATCCGGGACGGAGCGCCACTCACCGAGGAGGTTTTCGCGCGACAGTGCGACGCCTGCCTCGCGCACGACACCGCCGACCGACTGCGCGACATCGAGCAGCCCACGCTCGTGATCTGCGGCCGGCGGGATCAGCTCACGCCGCCCCATTTCCACCGCGAACTGGCGGACGAGATCCCCAACGCACACCTCGTCACGATCCCCTATGGGGGACACGTCGTGATGGTCGAATCCGCCGAGCAATTCAACCACATCGTGATGCAGTTCCTCGCGGAACAATCCAGCTAGAAGCGCGGCAAGCAGGGCGTGCGACGCCGCAAGCGAATCCGCAGGATTCGCCCGCCAGGCATGCGATCCCGGAACGGGATCGCGTGACGCCGCAAAGCGAATCCGCAGGATTCGCCAGCTAGCGGCCGCTGAATTTGCGAATCTTGAATCGCGGCGCGGTCGGAGACAGCGTCGGATTGCGCATCAGCGCCGTGCGCAGAACCCGGCCCGAGAGCGGAAACCCGGCTCCGACCACGACCCGGTTGTCGTAGCCCTCGATCTCGATCTGCAGCGTGTTGGCGAAGAGTCGGCGCATCTCACACGCGACCGAAGCCGCTTCGTCGATCGCATTGCTGACCAGGATTCCACCGGGCCGCAGCAGGCTCGCGGCGAGATCGAGTCCGGGATCGGGCAGCCAATCGGGCTTGCGGACGGTGCGCCGGTTGCCGACGAAGACGTCGTCGAGGATGACATCGAAGCGCCTGCGGGTGCGCTCGAGATAGAGCCGCGCGTCGTCTTTGACGACTTCGACGTCGAGCCCATCGAGGTCGAACCAGCGGCGCGCCACGCGAACGACCCCGGCGTCGATTTCGACACCCGTGATCCGCGCCCTGGGCGCGAGTGCACGCGCGACCCGGGCAGCGCTGCCGCCGCCGAGGCCCAGAATCAGCACCCGATCTCGCCTGGACCTGGGAAGCAACAGCAAAGGCGCCGCCAGCGCATCCCAGACCGAGCCCGTGACCGCCTTGCCGGGCTCGTACCAGGACGCGAAGGTCCCGTCGATCCGGAGCGCACGTCCCTTGCCGCTCTGTTTGACTTCCACTCGGTTGGCGCGCGACTGTCGAACGCGGGGGGGCATCCGGTCTCCATCTGGCAAAGCGTCGGCGACTGGGAGCGCAAACCCGATCTTCGGGTTCGCGCGACGCCGCAACGCGAATCCGCAGGATTCGCCAGCTACGAGTATCGGAGACTACCGGCGGCCGCCATCGCAATCACCCCTTTATTCCCGCGAGCGATAGACTGATCGCCATGGATCAACCCCTCTTCCCGCTCGCGCGCTGCGACATCGCACGCGTCGCGCTGCCCCTGCCGGTGGATGAGCTCTTCGAGTACGCGGTGCCGCCGGAACTCGATGAGCACGCTCAGCCGGGCTGCCGCGTACAGGTCCGCGTCCGCGATCGCCAGCTCACGGGCGTGATCGTCGAGCGCAGCGCCCACCCACAATTTCAGGGTCGCCTGCTTCCGATCGAAAGCGTGGTGGATCTCGAACCCGCGCTATCGAGCGCCATGCTGGAGCTGCTCCGAGAGGCGGCGACGGAAGTCATCTGTCCGTTCGGAATCGCGCTGGCGACCGCGCTCCCCGCCGGCTCTGCGCCGCGCACGGCCGCGGGTTACGCGATCACCGCTACCGGACGGGCTGCGCTCGCCGCTGGCGCGGTCGCCAGCTCCGACCGATCGCTGCTCGAAGCATTGGACCGGCAACCGCGCACGCGCAGCTACCTGCGCAAGTTCGGCAGCGCGAAGCGACTCGACGCATTCGAGCGCGATCGACTGGTGGTTCGAACTTCGCTGCTGCGCCCGGCAGCGGCTCGAATCGCGACGGTCCGAACCGCAAACCTGGCCGCAGGGGTGGATGTCGAGCAGGCGGCCGCAACGCTTCTCGCGCGAGCGCCTCAGCAGGCCGCCCTGCTGCGCAGGATCGCCGCAAACCGCGAGATCCCGACCCGTTCCCTGCTCGACAGCTTCCCCGACGCCGCGCGCCTGCTGCGCCGGCTGGCGGAGCACGGGCTGATCGAGTTGGCCGAGAAACGCGTCTCGCGCGACGTCCTGGGCGAACCCCTGGAAGCGGATTGCAGCGTCTCGCTCACTCCGGACCAGTCCGCCTGCCTGGCGCCGATCGTCGACGCGATTGGCCAGTCGCGCTCCGAGACCTTCCTACTCCACGGCGTCACGGGAAGCGGCAAGACCGAGATCTACCTGCGCGCCGTCGGCGAGGCGCTTCGCGCCGGGCGGCAGGCACTCGTGCTGGTTCCAGAAATCACCCTCACCCACCAGATCCTCGCGCGTCTGCGGGGGCGCTTCGGTGACGAGCTCGCCGTACTCCACAGTGGGCTGCGGCCCGGCGAGCGGCTCGAACAGTGGGAACTGCTGCGCGCGGGCGCTACGCCGATCGCCGTTGGTGCGCGGTCCGCGCTCTTCGCGCCCCTCGAGAATCTGGGCGTGATCGTGATCGACGAAGAGCACGACTCGGCGTACAAGAACGACGAGGGATTCCGCTACCACGCGAGAGAACTCGCCCGTCGGCGCGGCAGGCAGGCCGGCTGCCCGATCATCCTGGGCTCGGCCACGCCCTCCCTCGACACCCGGTTCGCCGCCGAACGCGGCGAGGTGACGCGGCTCGTGCTCGCCAAACGCATCGGCGGGCGCCCCCTGCCCGCGGTCGAGATCGTCGACCTCGTCAAGGAGCGCGACCGCTCACCGCGCGGCCGCAAGGTCATTCTCTCGTCCCTGCTGCGCCGCGCGATCACCGAGACGCTCGCCGATGGCGGCCAGTCCATCCTCTTCCTCAACCGGCGCGGCTTCTCGACGGCGATCCTGTGTTTCGAATGCGGCGCCACCGAGCACTGCAAGAACTGCGACATCGCGTTGGTGTACCACGCGAGTGAGCAGTGCCTGCGCTGCCACTATTGCGACTTCGAGATTCCGCCGCCCGATCGCTGCTCGGAATGTGGCGCACCGGACGCGGCACTCATGGGCGTGGGAACGCAGCGGCTCGAAGAAGAGGTCCGCAGTCAGTTTCCGAACGCGCGCATCGCCCGACTCGATCGCGACACGGCCAAGAAGCGGGGATTCACAGAGAGCGTGCTGCGGGGCCTCCACGACCGAAGCATCGACATCGTCGTGGGCACCCAGATGGTCGCCAAGGGCCACGACTTTCCGGGCGTGCGGCTGGTGGGTGTCGTCGTCGCCGACGTGGGCCTGCACCTGCCCGACTTCCGGGCCGCCGAACGGACCTTCCAGTTGCTCACCCAGGTCGCGGGGCGCGCCGGTCGGGATGCCGCACCGGGCCGGGTCATCATCCAGACCTTTGCCCCGTCCCACTACGCGATCCAACCGGTGTTGGACCACGACTACGAGCGTTTCTACAGCGAAGAACTCGGGCACCGAAAGGGCCTCGGCTACCCCCCGTTCGGGCGGCTGATCCGCGCCCTGATCACGGGGCCCGACGAGGCCGAAACCCGCAGCGCTTCGCTCGAACTCTCCCGGCTGGTGTCGGCCATCGCCGTCGATGCGTCGAAGCAGGAGTTGGAGGTGCTCGGGCCCGCACCCGCACCGCTCGCGCGCCTGCGCGGACGCCATCGCTATCAACTGCTCGTGAAGGGAGCGCCGGGCCCGCTGCTGCGCGCAGCCGCAGAAACACTCGTCAAGGCGACCGCCGGACTCGCCGCGCCGCTGCAGGCCAGCGTGGACGTCAATCCGGTGAGCATGCTATGAACCTTTCTGGAGCGCCGTCTGTCACTTTTCTCCCAAACTGAGTCGTAACAACGCATGGCATTGCGCGAAGTTCTCAAATTCCCCGACAAACGTTTGCGTGAGGTCTCGACGCCGATCGAAAAGATCACGGACGAGATCCGCGAACTCGCGAACGACATGGCCGAGGTGATGTACGACGAGCCCGGCATCGGGCTCGCCGCTCCCCAGGTGGGGCAGACCATTCGCCTGATCGTCGTCGATACCGAGTGGACGGCGGAAGACGCGGAGCAGAATCCGCTCGTGCTCGTCAATCCGGAGATCGTCGAACACAGCGGACGAATCAGCTGGACGGAGGGTTGTCTATCCGTGCCCGATTTCGAAGCCGACGTCTCGCGCGCTTCGCACGTCAAGCTGCGCGCGTCGAATCTCGAGGGGGAAGATCTGGAGATCGACGCATCCGAACTCCAGGCGGTGTGTTTTCAACACGAGATCGACCACCTCGATGGCATCCTCTTCATCGATCGGATCAGCCGCCTCAAGCGCAACCTCTACACGCAAAGGCGCAAGAAACAACTGCGCCGCGAGCTCGAAGAACAGTCGGGAAACTAGGAGTGCGAGACCAGAATGGGATCGCACGACGACGCAAGCGAATCCGAAGGATTCGCCCGCTAGGAGTGCGAGACCAGAATGGGATCGCACGACGACGCAAGTGAATCCGAAGGATTCACCCGTTAGGAGTCGAAGCTTGGCGGACGCAGCTTCCAGCTCCCCGCTTCGCCTGGCGTTCTTCGGAACGCCGGACTTTGCGGTTCCGACCCTCGAGCGCCTGCTCGAGGGGCGCCACGAAGTCGTCGGCGTCGTCTGCCAGCCCGACCGCCAACGGGGGCGAGGCCGCAAGAAGTCACCCGCACCGGTCGCCGACGTGGCCCTCGCGGCCGGCGTGCCGTTGATGCGCCCCGAAAACATCGGGGCTGCTGAAGCACTCGCCGAATTTTGCGCCTGCGAACCAGACCTCGGTGTCGTGGTCGCTTTCGGGCAGTTCCTACCCAAGCAGATTCGCGAAGCACCCGCGCGCGGATACCTGATCAACGGCCACGCCAGCCTGTTGCCGCGCTACCGCGGAGCCGCTCCGATTCCCCACTGCATCCTCGACGGCGCGACGGTCACCGGCGTTTCGGCGATGCGCGTCGAACGAGAAATGGACAGTGGGCCGGTCGCACTACAACGCGAAATCGAGATCGGCGAATACGAGAATGCGGGGGAGCTCTCGGAGCGGCTCGCAAAACTCACCGCCGACACACTCGAAGAAGTCATCGAACGGATCGCCGACAATCGCGTCAGCTGGGTTCCCCAGGACGCTACTCGCGTCACCTTCGCACCCAAGATCGGGCGCTCCGATGCGCAGCTGATCTGGACCGAAAGCGCGGGGGCGCTCTGCCGACGGGTGCGCGCGATGGCTCCGAGCCCGGGGGCGTTTGCGATCTTCGAGGGAGAAAACCTGCAGATCCTCGCTGCGCGCTCGGATGCGACGCCGGCTGACCTCGCACCGGGAACAGTTTGCGTAGGCGCTGCGCAAGAACTGCGGATCGCCACGGGCGACGGATGGCTACTGCCGCGCATCCTGCAGCGACCCGGCAAGCGAGCCCTGGATGTCGAGGCGTTCATGCGCGGAAAGCCGATCCCCGACGGAATCCTGCTCGGCTGAAACCCGTGTGGCGATGAAGCCGCCGCGTGCGATTTCGAATCGCGACGGATTGATCTCATCTCACCGACAGACGCGGCGCATAGCCAGCGCGATTTCGACGCAAAGCGCAGCTTCGAGCAAAAAGGTGGCGTCGGCGAAAATGCGCGACATCGACGGAAATGCGCGCCGTCGACGGAAATGCGGGCTAGACTCTCATGGTGAAGCAAACGACCAACATCGCGATGCGGACGCCACGAGCACGAGAGATGGCTGCGAGTGGTCGAGGTGTCTGACGAATCCAGCCGCGAAACACGCGCCCGACCGAACCGCGGACGGCCAACGGGACCCACCACATCCGATCGACGGCGGGCCTCGGCTCCCACTCACACCCGGCTGCTCGCGCTGCGCGTGCTCGAGCGCGTATCGAGCGCTGGCGCTTACGCAGACCTCCTGCTTCATTCGGCGCTCGCGCGCTCCAGCCTCAACGCACCGGATCGCGCATTTGCGACGGATCTCGTCTACGGAACACTCCGCTGGCGCGGGAAGATCGACTACTACCTGAGCCATTTCGTCGACCAGGATCTCGCCAAACTCGAACCACTGGTCGCGAGCACACTTCAACTCGGCGCGTATCAATTGCTGTGCAACGATCGCATCCCGGCCAGCGCGGCGGTCGATCAGTCGGTGCGCTGTATCCGCGCAGCGGGAATGGGCCGCGCAACCGGACTGGTCAACGCCGTCCTGCGTCGACTTTCGCTCGAACACGACAAGATCATGCTCCCATCGGTCCACGATGATCCGATCGCACATCTGACCCACGCTCTCTCGCTTCCCCGCTGGCTCGCCGAACGCTGGATCGAACGCTTCGGCATCGAAGGCGCTGTCCAGCTCGCGAGGGCGTCCAATCAGCCCCCGCCGTTGACGATTCGCGCAAATCGGACACGAGCCGACGCGGGCGAGCTGTTGCAAGACCTGCTCGAGAATTTTCCCGATGCCGCCACCTGTCGATTCGCCAGGGACGGAATCGTGCTCGGGCGCAAGGGAAACCCGGCGCGGGATCCAGGCTTCCTCGCCGGACGCTTTACGGTGCAGGACGAGGCATCGCAGCTCGTGGTCGCATTGCTCGACCCGCAGCCCGGCGAGCAGGTGCTCGATCTCTGCGCGGCCCCGGGCGGCAAGACGACGGCGATCG
This sequence comes from Deltaproteobacteria bacterium, assembly GCA_024640705.1. Classification (GTDB taxonomy): domain Bacteria; phylum Myxococcota_A; class UBA9160; order UBA9160; family SMWR01; genus JACZVU01. The sequence goes on along the minus strand of JAHEEJ010000023.1, from coordinate 11,007 downwards.
CAGAGCGGGTCGGCCCTTCGGGGTTCATCGTCGCGGTCGATCGCAACGCCCGCAGGCTCGATCTCGTGCAGCGCGCCGTGCGCCGACTCGGGCTCAGCGGGATCCGAACCGTCGTCCGGGACGCGACGCGCTCCCTCGCGGAACTCGCGCCACCGGGCGGTTTCGACCGGATCCTCGTGGATGCACCCTGCTCGGGTCTCGGCACGCTGCGCCGCAACCCCGACGCCAAGTGGCGGGTCCGGCCCGGGGATCCCGTGCGCCTCGCCGAGGTGCAACAGGCACTCCTGGGCAGTGCGGCCGCAGTGTTGAGACCGGGCGGCGTGCTCGTCTACAGTGTCTGCACGGTGCTCGCTGAAGAAAACGAGGAAATCGCCAGGCAGTTCTTGCGCAAATCGCGCGATTTCGAGGCGGTTCCGCGAACTGCCCTGCCGGAAGAGATCAAAGCCGTGGCCGACCCGGAGGGATTTCTGAAAACCTTCCCCCACACTTGCGATACCGACGGCTTCTTTGCCGCGCGGTTCGAGCGACGGACATGATGACTGAAGAAATCGTGATCGCACCTTCGATCCTGGCTTGCGACTTCGGGCGACTCTCCGAAGAGATCCATGCCGTTACCGACGCCGGCGCCGATTGGATCCACGTCGATGTCATGGACGGGCATTTCGTGCCTAACATCACGATCGGGCCGCGGATCGTCGAGGCCGTACGCGATGCGACGCAGCTTCCGCTCGACGTCCACCTGATGATCGAGCAGCCGGAGCGCTACATCGAATCCTTCGTCAAATCCGGCGCGACGACCATCGGGGTCCATACAGAGGCCTGTCCGCACCTGCACCGCACGGTCGCGCAGATTCGAGAAGCGGGTGCGCGCGCTTCGGTCACCATCAATCCGGGAACACCCGCCAGCGCGATCGAACCGGTTCTCGGGGATGTCGATCAGGTCCTCGTGATGACCGTCAACCCGGGCTTCGGCGGCCAGCGCTTCATCCCCGGCACGTTGGCGAAGGTCGAGGCCATTCGGGGCTGGATTCGGCAGCGCGAACTCGCGGTCGCCCTCGAAGTCGACGGCGGAATCACCGAGGATACGATCGCGAGCGCAGCCCGTGCAGGCGCCAACGCGTTCGTCGCGGGGACCGCGATCTTCGGCGCGCCCAACTACCAGGAGGCCATCGCGGCCCTTCGACAGGCCGCCTCGAGTTAGGTACCCACCCGGGTCCCGGCAGCATTCGCGCTCTCGAGCGCTCGGTGGTCCGAGCCTGCGAGAATGGGCATACTGGCCGGGTTTCCGATGGATTTGGTTTCGGGGTGTGGCGCAGCTTGGTAGCGCGCTTCGTTCGGGACGAAGAGGTCGCTGGTTCAAATCCAGTCACCCCGACCAGATTCCCTCCGCTCGGCGGCAGAGAGCGGGGCTCCCGAGTTCGCGCTTTTCCCCCACACCTTCGACAGAAAGTCCGCGCCGGAAAACGACGCGCAACTTGCGCGTTGACCCTCTGATTCACTTCAGGAAGAGAGTTTTCGAGTTCGCCGGAAACGCATCTCGATTGCCGCCTCGCGAGGGATGACGGGCACCTGCACCTCGCGATTGCTGCGCACGCGTGAGTGTATTTAATCGAAGGCCCGCACCAATTGCTTCGTTGACATCGCAAGTGTCGAGTGTCAGGATGCTTTTCACTCCGTCGGCGTGTGCACCTTTGCGAGACACACCCGACTTCTTCGATGTCTACGGTGGATACAGCAGATGGCGAGCTTCGACATACCTGGCGACAACCTCAAACGGTCAGAACTCGCATGGGAACTGGTTGAGCTCTTTGGAGAGCTGCCGACCGAACAGATCAACGAAGTTCTCGCGAAAAACGTTCCGCTCGAAACGCTTGAATTCTTTGCATCGTATGCGGAAGATTTCGGCAAGTCCGAGAGAATCGAGGGCAAGACCCTAAAGCGCCTGCCGAACCTGCTGCTTCTCGGCTATCTGCTGCGGGTCCTCGAGGATCGCCTCATCGATGGCGATGGATTCGACAGCTGAACGTCAGCCGTAACGCACCACCAGGCGTCTCAGATTCACGGCGTTGATGCCGACGTGGGCCGCGATCGGAGCCACGAGGTTGCCCGTGGATTCGAACAAGGCGCCGAGCACCAATCCCGCCGCCAACGCGAAACCCGTCCACGGAAGCAGTTCTCTCTTGGGCACGAAATGGACCAACCCAAAGAGCAGACTCGCCAGCAACCATCCCAGCGCGGGCTGAAGAACGCCCCGGAAGAAAGCCTCTTCGGCCACACCGCTCGCGACTGCGAGCACGACGCACTCGCGCAACGATCGCTTCCCGACCAATTCAGCGAGCGCGCGGCCCATCGCGTCGCCCCATTTCGTGCGCTCGGTGATCTGCCGGGACAGCCCGATCGTCGCCACTGCAACCGCGAGCCCCAGCGCGGTGTCCAACAGTGGCGCAATCCCCTCTTCAGCAGCGGCCAGGGAGGCGTAGAAGATCGAACGGCCGCTAAACGCCGACCACGCCAACGCAACCGCGAAAATCGCTCCGTAGAAGCACAGCGCGAGCTTGACGATCGGGACGTCACCTCCCCCGGGGGGAGAGACCTGAACTTCTGGATTTTCCTCGGTTTCGGGGTGCAAGCGCTCAGAGCCTCGTTGCAGGAGTTCCCACTGGCGGGTAGCTTGGGGCGAAGCCGACGTCCTCCCCAGGAGGCGTCGGATTTTCGCATTCGGACCGGATTGTAACCGGTCCTCCGAGAACAGAGGCGAAAGGGCCCATGGCCGACCGCATCCCCATGACGCCGAGCGGCTACACGAAGCTCGAAGCCGAGCTGAAGCAGCTCAAGACCGTGGAGCGCCGAAAGATCTCGAATGAAATCGAGGTCGCTCGAGCCCATGGCGACATCTCGGAAAATGCGGAGTTTCACGCCGCCAAGGAGAAGCAGAGCCACATCGAGGGCCGGATCCGAATCGTCGAAGACAAGCTCGCGCGAGCCCAGGTCATCGAAACCGGTGGAAATCCACCCGAAACTGTGCGGTTCGGAGTTACAGTAGTGCTGTCCGACAACGACACCGGGGAAGAAGTCCAATATACCATCACGGGTGAAGATGAATCCGATGTCTCGGAGGGATTGATCTCGGTGACGTCTCCGGTGGCGCGCGCGCTGCTCGGGAAGAGTGTGGGGGATGAAGTGACGGTCCGTGTGCCCAAGGGCAACCGGTCGTTCGAGGTTCTGGAGATTCGCTTCGACTAGGAGTTCGCGCGCACGCTGTCGTGCGAACTCCTAGTGGAAGTGACGATGACCAATTAGTCCGGCGGAGCAGCGTCCGGCGTCCCCGCAGAATCGGTCAAGTCAGCTGCAGGGGGGGTGGTCGCTCCTCGCGCGTACGAGGCCCCCGATTGCGATCGCTCCAGATCAAATTCAGCGCGCTCGTCGTTACCGTGCTCGTCGTGGCTTCGGTCGGTCTCGCTGTGATCGCGACTCAGCACGAGCGCAACGCGCTCGAGGCCGAGGTCGAAAAACGCGGTCGCGCGGTTGCGATGCACCTGGCGGGCGCCGCCAAAGAACCGCTGCTGAGTGCCGAACAAGGCGACTTCGGTCACGAGCTGACCCTGGAACAACTCGTCGAGGACGTGGGCACGGGCGAGGGCGTCGTGGCTGCGCGTTTGTTGGATCGCGAAGGCCGTGTGGCGGCTTCGCTCGATCCCGCCGAGCGCGAGACGGTTGTCGCGCCCCGGGTCGCACCGGCGACCGCGGAGGAAGACTCGCTTCAGGTATGGAGAGATCGAAAGCGGCTGTTGGTCGCGGCCCCGGTCTTCTACAGCGGCTTGCGCGTCGGCGAAGCGCACGTCGAATTCGACCTGACCGTACTCGTCGATCCCGTCGTGCGCAGCAGCACCGAGCAACTCGCAGCCGCCGCGATTGCGGTGGTGATGTTCGGTGTGCTCGCGGGGATCGCGTTCGTCGCGCTGCTCGTCGGCCCCCTGCGCCGACTCCGCGCTGGCGTCGAACAACTCACCGCTGGCAACCTCTCCGTCCGGGTTCCGCCCACATCGCGCGACGAGGTCGGCGAGTTGACCCGCGCATTCAACGAGATGGGTGACTCGATCGAACAGAAGGAGCGCATCCAGAGCGCCTTCGGCCGTTATGTGAGCGATTACGTCCTGAGTCAACTGCTCGAGGGCCCCGACGGTGAACCGCAGAGCGGGATCGAGCGCGAAGTGACGGTGATCTTCGTAGACATCCGCAGCTTCACCCACCTCGCCGAAGGGCTGCAGGCGCCGCGGGTCGTTTCACTGCTCAACGAAATCTTCCAACTGGTGACCGACCGCATCCTCGATTACGGAGGGACGGTCGACAAATTCATCGGCGACTCGGTGATGGCTTATTTCGGCGCCCCGATTCCCAATCCGAACCACGCCGTACAGGCGGTCTCCGCCGCGATCGAGATCCGGAAGGCGATCATCGAGCGAAACCAACAGATCAAGCAGGACGGGACACCCGAACGCCTGGCGGTCGAGCTCGGCATCGGCATCCACATGGGCCCCGTCGTGGTCGGAAACATCGGTTCGGACCACCGGACCGACTTCACCGCGATCGGCGATCCCGTCAACGTCGCGCATCGTCTCGAAAAACTGGCGCGCCGAGGCGAGATCCTCGTATCGGAAGCCGTTCAGCGCCGCGTCCGGAGCGTCGTACCGATGCGTTTCGAGGGGGAGCGACAGCTCTCGGGCAGAGAAGAGCCCGTTCACGTCTATTCGATTCACGCCGACGCCAAGGCGGTTCCGCCGTCGGAATCGAGTTCTCGCTCGAATCCGAGCGCCCCACCCAGGTCGACGTCTCAGCCGTGAAGCGAATTGCCTGCGCGCTGCTGGCGCTCGTCTGGGCTGGTTGCGGCACACCGCTCGCGGCCGGTGAGCGGATGTACCGCGAGGGAGACCGCCTCGCGGCGCTCGAAACCTGGCGGGCGATTCCAGAGGACGACGCGGGTTACGAGAAGGCGCACGAGCGCATTGCGGTCGTCGAGGAGGAGTTTCAACAGCTCGTCGTTCGCTACAAACAGCGCGCGCGTTACTTCGAGGCAAAGGAACGCCTGGCGGAGTCGATCGTCAACTACCGACTCGCACTCAAACTGCAGCCCGACGATGCCGAGACACTGGCGCACGTCCAGGAGCTGGCCAGGAAGGTCGTCAGCGAGAGACGGGTGTTGAGAGCCCAGTATCGGGCGGATTTCGACGCGGGCCATCTCGCAAAAGCCGGCGCGAGCCTCGAGCAGCTGCGCACCCTCGACCCGTTCGATCCCGCGCTTCAGATCGACGAACGCGAGCTGCGCGACGGATTGCAGCAATCGATCACGCACCTGCTCGCGGTGGGTCGACGCGGATTCAGCGACGGCAACCACGCCGCCGCGGAGCGCGCCTTCCGATCCGTGCTCGAGGCGGACCCGAACAACGAGTCGGCGCGCGGCTATCTGTCCTACATCGACACGATCCGACGCGCGAGCCAAACCGCGGGCAACGAACCCGCCGCCTTCGAGCCACCGGAGACCTTCGCATCCGACGCCGAAATTCGCGCAGAGGGGTTTCATCAAAACGCGTTGGCCGCAGCGGCCTCGGGGGACTACTTCATCGCGATCCGCCACGACCTGCAGGCGCTGGACGCCTACGCGGGCCACACCGGCGCGCGCCGACACCTGGCGGAAACCCGCCGAAAGCTGGCGCCACAGGTGGACAGCTTGATCGAAGAGGGTCGCACCCACTTCCGAAACGAAGACCTGCAATCTGCGCTCGATTCCTGGCGTCGCGCATTGCTCGTCGACCCGGAAAATGAACGCGCGCAAGCGTATGCGGCGCGCGCCGTGCGCCAGTTGGGAAACCTGGAGCGCCTGCGGTCGGAGCCCGACGTCGCAAGCGGGGAGCGCTGATCCATGCCGGGCCTTCGCCAACATCACGGGATCTGGGCGATCGCGTTGGGGCTGTCGCTATCGGGTTGCGCGATGGACTTCGGCTGGCTGCACAAGGCCCGCGAGAAGGCCCCGGCGGAAGTCTCGGAGCTCTCCGTCGAATCCACCGCTGACCTCCCGGCGCCGGAAGGACTGCGCGCAGCCAGTGGTGAATTGCGCATGGTTCCCCTGAAATGGGAACCGCTGTTGGTGGGCGACATCGGTGGCTACGTGGTCGAGCGCGCTTCCGAGCGCGATGGCCACTTCGAGCCGTTGGGAAGAGTCTCGGGGCGCCTCACGACGACCTACATCGACGGGGAGACCATTCCCGCGACCCCACCCGTCTCGGCCGCACCCGATGCCGAACCGGCCCTCGACGAAGGCGACCCGAGGCAGGACGGCATCACCTGGTTCTATCGGGTCCGCGCCTACTCGGCGGACGGAAGCCTTGGCTCCCGGACTTCTTCGCTGGCGGTGGCGACCACCGCGCCGCCGCCGGATGCCCCCGAGGACCTTCGCGCCTACAGCCGCCAGCCCCGCACGGTTCCGCTGAGTTGGCACGCGAGCGGGGATCCCAACGTGGTCGGATATCGGGTGGAGCGCAGCCCGACCGCGAGCGGCCCTTTCGAGCTACTCGCAGAAATCGACGGCCGCCATCAGACCATCTACGTCGATCGCGGCCTCGGAGACCTTCGCGTCTTCTACTATCGGGTCATCGCGGTCAACGCGGAGGGTGGCCTCGGCGACGCCACCGACCCCGTGCGCGCCGTCACCAAGCCCGAACCGCTTCCTCCGATCGGGCTCCACACCATCGCCCAGGGCCTGGGCGCGAACGAAGTGGCGTGGGACCCCAACGTCGAAGAGGACATCTCCGGATATCGGCTGTATCGCACCCTCGAGGGCGAAGATTCAGCTGCGCTGGTTGCAGGCCTGGATGCCGCTGAAACCACGGCGACCGACGCCGCGGTCGGGGCCGGACAGCGGGTCTCGTACACGTTGGTCGCGATCGATCGCGATGGCCTGGAAAGCGCCCCCAGCAATCCCATCGAGGTCGAAAGTGAGCGCTACGGGCTTTCTGCAACGGTTCGACCCGATGGCGTTCACCTCGAGTGGAAAGACCGGTCCGAAGAGGGCTTCCGGGGCGGCCACGTCTTTCGGACCGCGCTTTTGCAAAACAAGAATCTCGGATTTTCGCTCGAGAACCACTTCGTCGATACCGAGGTCAGACCCGGAGCGACCTATCGCTACACGGTCGTCCTGGAGCGAATCAACCAGACCCTGGCGCCTCGATCGGCGCCGGTCGAGATCTCGATCCCCGAGCGCCCGGCGGATTGATTTTCGGGGCCTCTCTCCTAGAATCCGAGCCCTTGAGCATTCCCCGGTAGCTCAGTTGGTAGAGCGGGCGGCTGTTAACCGCCAAGTCGTAGGTTCGAGTCCTACCCGGGGAGCCACACTCTCTTCGCCAGCCGAAGGGGTCAAATGCCCGAAACCGATTTTCTGGAGCCCAGCCTGAGAGAATCCATTCGACCGCGACCCGATTTGGCCAGCGCCCTGACGCTGCGCGTGCTGCTCGTACTCGCGGCTGTGGTCTTCACCGCGCTTTCCGCAACGCCCGGAAAGGCGCAGGAAGCCTGGGTGATGGATAAAGAAGTCTCCCTGACGCTGCGTACCGGCGCCGGCACCCAATATCGGATCATCGGCAGCCTCACGACTGGCGATGTCGCGACGATCCTGACACGTGGCGATGGCTGGACGAAGGTGCGAACCGCCGAGGGGAAAGAGGGCTGGGTGTCCGCCGGATTCCTGCAGGCGAGCCCGCCTGCACAGATCCAACTCGAGCGTCTGGCGCGCGACGCGGACGAACTTCGCAGACAGGTGGCCGAACTTTCGGAAACGACCGCCGATCTGCGCGCCACCAACGAAGCAATCGAGACCAACGACGAAACCCAGCGGCACGAGATCGAGCGCCTCACCCGCGAGAACTTCCAACTGAGCGCGGGCGCCCGCTGGCCGGAATGGATCACCGGCGCCGGAATCGTGCTCGTTGGAATGGCGCTGGGTGCACTGCTGGGTCGAAACGCCGGCCGGCGGCGCCAACCCCGCGTCCGCCTATAGCCCGCGCAAAACCTACCGGCCCGCGCAAAACCTACCGGCCCGCGCAAAAACTACCGGGTAACGCGCTACTCACCACTAGCGGGGGCCCAGTTGACCGGGGCAGCTGAAAGTGGCGTTGTTTTTTGACCGAGCCGCTCCTGGGCGGGCGTCATACACGCCAGAATTTGGGTTGGAGCAGAACCAGGATCGTGAAGACGTCGAGTCTTCCGGCGAGCATGCAGAAGCAGAGGCCGTACTTCGCGTAGTCAGGGAAGTCGGCGAAATGACTGCCGGGGCCCGCCGCACCGAGCGCGGGACCGACGTTGGACGTCACGCTGAGTGCGACCGAGATTGCGGTGACCAGGTCGTAGCCCGCCGATGCGACGATCACGGCAGCCACCCCGACAATTGCAAAGAAAGCGGTCAGGAAGGCCCAGATCGCGGCGACGATTTCGTCTGGCACGGCTCGCCCCGCGTATTTCACGCGATGCACGGCGTGGGGGTGGAGCAGCATCGTAAAAGAGTGCCGAAGCGCGCGAATTCCGATCAGCAGGCGCAGGCTCTTGATGCCACCCGTCGTCGATCCCGCCATTCCGCCGAGCACCATCAGGCCCAGCAGGATCAGCTGGGCAAAGCCACTCCATTGCGCGTAATCCGCACTGTAGTAGCCGGCGCCGGAGAGCATCGACACGGTTTGAAAGATCGCCGGGCGCACAATTTCAGCGGAGGCAGCGGCGCTGACAGAAAGCGACCAGGCCACTAGAACGCTGGCGACGACGATCGCACCCACGTAGTAGCGAACCTCGCCGTCGTACCACAGCTTCGCCCCGCGCCGACTGACGATCCGATAATGGATCACGAAATTGGTCGCGCCGAGGAACATCACGATGACCATCACCCATTCCACGGCCGGCGAGCCGAAGCTGCCGAGCGATCCGTTGCGGGTCGAGAAGCCGCCCGTCGAAACACCCGTCAGCGCGTGACAGAGGGCGTCGAAAGGCCCGAGCCCCACAATGGCGAGCAGCGCGAACGAGAGTGCGGTCAGTCCCAGATAAACCCCGAACAGGCGGCTCGCGACCGCTGCAAAACGGGGGCGACCCGAGTCGGCCGTGCTCCGCGTTTCATCGCTCGCGAACAGCTGCATGCCTCCGATACCCAGAAACGGGAGCAGCGCCACCGCGATCAGCAGCACGCCCATCCCGCCGAGCCACTGGGTCATCGAGCGCCACAGCAAGAGCGAGCGGGGAAGACCTTCGACTGACCTCACCACACTCGATGCAGTCGTCGTGAACCCCGAAACGCTCTCGAAGAATGCGTCGAGAGGGTGCAGGGTGCCGGTCATCACATACGGAAGCCCTCCGAAAAAAATAGCCAGCAACCACGCGCCAAACGCCAACACGAAGCCGTCGCGAATCCGCAAGCGATCATTGAGCGGCTGGCTCGCGACGGCGACCAGCAGGCCCGGAACGGCCGCGGCAATCGCACTCGCGAGAAACGGAAGTACCGGCTCGCCCCAGATCAGCGAACCGGCTGCGGGAACCAACTGGGCGGCTGCGATGACGACCAACAGCCAACCGAGGATCTGCAGATCGCGCAGTGCGTTCAACGGATGTCACCCGCGCCCACTTCCTCTACTCGGCGAGGAAGTCAGCGAGTTTGGAAGCGTTCTCGGTGGTCGAGATCAGCAATACCCGATCACCGGGCTCGGCCTGATCTGCGCCCCGCGGAACCAGCAGGCGATCGCCGCGTTTGAGCGCCGCAACCAGCACGCCACGGGGAAGCTTGAGTTCGGAGAGGCATGCCTTGGCGAGCAGACTGCGCTTGCCGACCTCGGCCTCCACGATCTCGATTCGATCCTCGAGCAGTTGCTCGACGCTCCGCACGCGTCCGCCGCGAATGTGCTGGAGCGCGAGTCCGATCACCAGCAGGCGCGGACTGATGATGGCGTCGATCCCGATATCGCTGACGAGTTCGACCAGAGCCGGATTGTCGACGAGAACCACCGCGCGACCTGCACCGAGGCGCTTGGCGAGCAAGCCGCTGACGAGGTTCGTCTCGTGATCCGGCGTCACCGCCACGAAGGTCGAAACCCGGTCGATGTCCTCTTCTTCGAGCAGAGCCTGGTCGGTGGCCCGGCCCTTCACGACCAGAACGTCGCTCAGCTCCTCGGAGGCCTGCTGCGCAAGGCTCGCATCACTCTCGATCAAGACCGTGCGCACGCCACCGGCCTGCAACCGACGCGCAAGTTCCAGACCGATCCGTCCAGCTCCTGCAATCATGATCGTCCGGCGCTCGTCCTTCGGTGCGCCGACCAGCGGCAGCACATCGCTCAGGTGTTCGCGCGCAATTGCGAAGTAGACCAGATCTCCGATCGTGATCTCTTCTCCTCCGTGGGGAATGATCCAGTCGGCGCTGCGGTGAATCGCGACGGCCAGGGTCGGGGTCGCGGCGAACAGCAGATTGAGATCCGAAACCCGGACACCGACGAAGTCTGATTTCGCGCCAATCCGGAAACCGGCGACGACCAGATCTCCGTCCATGAAGGAGACCACGTCGACCGCACCGGGCACTTCGAGCAGCGAGGCGATGCGATCCACCGCCGCCACGTCTGGATTCACCCAGACGTGTTCACCGGGGTGATCCTGTCCGATCAGGTCGAATCCCTCGGCGTGATCGGCATCCCGAAGTCGGACGACGATCCGCGGCACGTCGAAGGCGAACGACGCCAACAGGCCGACCACCATGTTCGCCTCGTCGTAGTCCGTCACCGCTACGACGAGATTTGCCTTGTCGATCCCCGCCTGCCGCAACACCGGAGCCGTCGCCCCGTTCCCCTCGATGACCTGCACATCGAGAACATCCAAAAGCGCGCGCACCTTGCTCGCGTCGGCTTCGATCAGGGACACATCATGCCCGTCACGCGCAAGTTTCCCGGCCAGGGTCTGTCCCACGCGCCCGGCCCCCACGATGACGATGTTCAT
>JAHEEJ010000261.1 GCA_024640705.1 Deltaproteobacteria bacterium | reverse complement strand
GCGGGCTAAAAACCGTAGAGTTCGGCGTATTCGGGGTCGCGCTCCGCGATCATCTTCGCGTAGGCGACCATCACCTTGCACTGCTTCACGCTCGCGTCGTCCTGCATCTTGCCGTCGAGCATGACCGCGCCGGTGCCGTCTCCCATGGCTTCGATCACTCGCTTTGCCCAGCTGACTTCATCGGGCGGCGGACTGAAGACCCGGCGCGCGATCTCGATCTGCTTGGGGTGCAGCGACCAGGCGCCCACGCAACCCAGCAGGAACGCGTTGCGAAATTGGTCTTCGCATCCCAGCGAGTCCCCGATGTCGCCGAACGGTCCGTAGTAGGCGCAGATCCCGGTCGCGCTGCAGGCGTCGACCATCCGCGCGATCGTGTAGTGCCAGAGGTCCTGCTGCGCGGTCGTGCGCGGCGCGTTTTCGTCCTGGGGATCGGGATCGCTGCGCACCAGATAGGCGGGGTGCCCGCCGCCGATTCGCGTGGTCTTCATACGGCGCGAGGCGGCGAGGTCTGCGGGGCCGAGGCTGATGCCCTGCATGCGCGGGCTCGCCATGCAGATCTCTTCGACGTTGGCGACGCCCTGGGCGGTTTCGAGGATCGCGTGGATCAGGATCGCGCGCTCGAGGCCCGCCTTGGCCTCGAGCTGGGCGAGCAACTGATCGACGTAGTGGATGTCCCAGGGGCCTTCGACCTTCGGGACCATGAGGACGTCGATCTTCGCACCGACGGCCGGAACGATGCGCAGCAGATCGTCGAGCGCCCAGGGGCTGTCGAGGCTGTTCATCCGCACCCAGAACTGGCTGTCCCCAAAGTCCGTGGACTGCGCGATCGCGACCAGCCCCTCGCGCGCCTCGATCTTCTTGTCGGCTCGGATCGCGTCTTCGAGGTTCGCGAGCAGCACGTCGAGCTTGCCGGTGAGCTGCGGAACCTTTTCGGCCATGCGCGGATTGCTGGGGTCGAAGAAGTGGATCATCCGCGACGGGCGCATCGGGATGTCGATCGGCGGTTTCGGCGCGCCAATGGCCAGCGGTTTGGCGAAGTTGCGGGGGTTTCTCACGAGGGCACCTCCTGCCCTGCGGGCAGCTATTCGTACAGTTTGACGACTTCGACGCTGTTGCTCGGGGCCGCCGACATGCAGAGGTCGCAGAGCACACACTCGTCGAGATTTTCTTCGACGATCCGAAGCGCACCGCCTTGATCCTGCGCGAAGATATCCACGGGGCAGACCTCTGCGAGTTTCGCGACCACGGCAGTGTCTTTCGCGGCCTTGTCGCTGACCTTCACATCGATGAACAATCCCGGCATTACTTCACCTCCCCGAGTCGCTCCTGGAGCATCTTTGGAATGTCCGAGATTCGCTCGGCCACGGCAATTCCGGCTTCCTTCATTCGCTTGATCTTTTCCGCGGTGGTGTCCGCCTTGCCCTCGACGATGGTACCCGCGTGGCCGAAGCGCATGCCGGGCATCTCGTCCATGAAGCGCCCCGCCATGAAGGCGACGATCGGCAGGCGCGAATTGTGCTGCTGGATCCACTCCGCGAGTTCCGCCTCCATCCGGCCGCCGGGCTCCGAATAGATCGCGATCGCCTTGGTCTGGGGATCGGCTTCGAACAGCGGCATCAACTCCGCGTAGGAGGTTCCGATGATCGCGTCGCCTCCGATCGAGACTGCGGTCGACTGCCCCATGCCGGCAGCCGTCAAGGTGCTGGCGATCTCGGTCGTCATTCCGCCCGAGCGCGACATCACACCGATCGAACCCTTCGAGTAGGCGGTCTTCGTGTTGGCGGCGGGTCCGCCCACACCGCCCATCTTGGCTTCACCGGGCGAGATGATGCCCAGGCAGTTCGGGCCGATGATCCGGGCGCCGCGCAGACTGGCGAGCTCGATCATCTGGGCGACTTCCTTCCGCGGGATGCGCTCGGTGACGACGACGATCAATTTGATGCCGTTTTCGAGCGCCTCGAACACCGCATCGCGCGTGAAGCGCGGCGGAACGCACACCACCGAGCCATCTACGCGGGTCTTGGCCGTGATGTCTCGCACGCAGTCGTACACCTGGACGCCGTAGACGTCGCGGCCCGCGCGCCCGGGCGTTACGCCACCGACGATCTTTGCGCCGTAGTCGAGGTTCTCACGGGTGAGGTTGACGGCCTCTCGCCCGGTGATGCCCTGGACGATGAAGGTCGTTTCGGAGTTGATTAGGATCGACATGGAATGCTCCGCGGCTCGAAGGTCTGATTCACGCTGATTTCATCTTGGCGACGGCGCGCCCTGCGGCGTCGTACATCGAGACGCTTCGATCGCAGTAGTCGACCTTGTGTTTGGCGAGGATCTTGAAACCTTCCTCCTCCCAGGCGCCCGGGATTCGGAAGATGGCGATGGTTTCGGACGGGTCCTTGCCGGCTTCGATGCAGCCTTTGATGACGCCGCGCGCGACGATGTCGACCCGGGTATTCGAGACGACGTTCATCATGACCGCGATCTTCTCGACCCCGGGCTTGCTCAACACGAGCTTGGTGAGTTCGCAGGTCTTGTTGACGCTCGGGTTTCCGCCGATCTCGCAGTAGTTGGCGGGGTGGCCGCCCTGGCTGCGCACGGCGTCGAAGAGCGTGAGAGAGCCACCGCCGGCCCCGATGATCAGGCCGAGGTTGCCGTCGAACTCGACGACGTTGCCCGCCACACCGCGGTGGTCGGAAGCGTCGACCTCGGCGCCGCGAATCTCGAAATCCGTCGGCGGTCGCGCCTGGCGGGTTTCTTCGGGGCCGATGCCGAGTTCTTTGAGGAGCTTGGCGTGCTGGTCGCGCGCTTCCGCCTCCATGTCGACGTGCCCGTCGAGTACGACGAAGCGGCCATCCTCGAGGCGCACCAGCGGATTGATTTCCGCGAGTGTGAGGTCGTACTCGAGGAAGATGTCGATCAGCTTCGAGACGATCGGGGTGAGCTTGTTGAGCGCGCCCCCCGTCACGCCCGTCGCCGCGATGGCCTCCTTCGCGATGCGCGGCGTGACCGGAAGGATCGTCGAGAAGTGGGTCTTCGAAACGTGATCCGGGTGCTGCTCGGCCACCTCTTCGATGTCGATGCCGCCCATGTCGCTGAAGATCAGCACCGGCAACTTGCGCCGGCCGTCCCAGGTGACGCCGGCATAATATTCCTGGGCGATCGGGCTCTTTTCTTCGACGAGGATCGAGCGGGCCTTCTGGCCACCCACGATGATCGGAAAGATTTCGTCGTAGATCTGGGCGGCTTCGTCCGGCGTGTCGGCGAACTTCACCGCGCCGGCCTTCATGCGGCCGCCCGAGAGCACCTGGCTCTTGAGCACGACCGGGCGACCGATCCGGTGCGCGATTTCCCGCGCGTGAACGGCGGAGTCTGCGACGCCGCTTTGGCCCAGCGGCAGGCCGTGGCGCGCGAAAAGCGCTTTGGACTCGTACTCGTAGAATCGCATAAGCCTCTCGGTGAGTGGGTTGGACGCTGATGCTCGGAATTCCGACGGGGGCGATGAACTTCGCTTCAACCCGAAGGGCCCGAACTTTAATGCTTTTCGGTTCGTTGGGCAAGCAGTGTGTCACACCAGACCCACGCTCGACAATCGCGCGGACGGGTGGTTTCGGACCTACTCGGAAGGAGTGTGAGCGAGAGTTCGCGCGTCGCCCTCGCGGCGGGGGCAAGCGTCGCCGAGCGGGCAGCGCGCGGTTCGATTTTTCAAACACGCGGCCGTTCCGATCTGCGTGAGCGCGGATTCGACGTCCGCGAGTGAAGGCTGCGCGGGATCTTCGCGCAACGCGGCGCGCAGCGCGCCCGGCTCGCCCTCGGCGTCTTCTCCTTCGGCCAACAGCCCGAGGTGTAGGGCCGCAGCGCGCGCGGCCGGGTGCAGCGGAACCTCCCGCGCCTGGATCCAGCGGTCGCGCAGCGGGCGCAAGAACCGCGCGACGCTCGCGGCGCCGAATCCCGGTGCCAGGCGGGCGAGCCGCCCCGCGAGGTCTTCGAGTTGTTCGCTCTCGGCGGCGAGTGAATCGAGCGACCCACCGTGGTGTGTGGCGAGCGCATCGCAGACGCGCCAGAGCTTGTGGGCCGCCCCTTCGGGGGCCGGGTATCCAACCCCGATCAGCAGCTCTTCCAGCGCCTCCGGGCGCGCGAGCGCGACGCTCTGCGGATCTGCGAGGCCGGCCGCTTCGAGGGCGCGGGCCGCTGCGAGTGCGGTCTCGGCATCGATCCGCCCCCCGTAGAGGCAGGCCGCGACCAGCCATCGCCCCGGGCCATCGCTCGCTTCGAGATCGATCCCGAGCTTTCCGGCCGGGTGGCCGCCGAATCGCGCGACGAGATCGCTGGCCTTCAAATCTCCTCCCAAGAGTCCTCCCCCGCGACTTGCGCATTCCCGAGGCCCCTAGTTTGCCTCTCCCGTGACGGCCATGCTAAAACGATCCCTCCAATAGAGGAGAAACCAGCCATGCCCAAGTCTTATTCGATCAGTGCCGATTCCATCGCCGAGGAGAGCGCGCGCGTTGGCGGTGATCTCGAACAATTCGATATTTCCCGCGTGATCAAGCTCGACGATCTCGAGCTGCGCCAGATGGGACCGAGAGACGTGCACATGCGCATCCTCGCCGCGTCCGCAGAGCACAACGTCGATCACGCGGCTCTCGCAGATACCGTCAATATCGTCGAGTTGCGCGGGGGCAAGACCTACCCCGGCAACAGCGCGGTCGGCGAGGTTCTCGAAGTGGGCAACGACGTCACGCGCTTCAAGCCCGGCGACATCGTCATCACCCACTGCAACGCCGACCCCGATGAATACGGTTTTCCGACCCGGATCTGGGCCTACGACGCCGAAGACTCGATCGGCTGGTACGGCGAGGAGGCCGTCGTCGGCGACTGGCAGATCATTCCCGCGCCCCTCGACTGCGGGCTCAACCTCTGGGAGATTGCGGCGCTTCCGTTGCGCGCCCCCACCGCCTATCACCTCTGGCGGCGCGGCCTCGGCATCTACCGGCTCAAGGTGTCCCGCGAAAAGCGGGCGCGGCTCAACGTGCTCGGATTTGGTGGCGGCGTTTCGGAGCTGTTCTTGATGCTCGCGCGCAGCGAGGGGCACAAGGCGATCTTCTGCTCGGGCAGTCCCGATCGCCGCAAACACCTCGAATCGCTCGGAATCGAGACGATCGACCAGAAGGAGTTCAATCGCTTCGCGAGCGGCGATGACGTGAAAGCGTTTCACAAGCGCGTGCGCGGAATGACCGACGGCGACGGAGCGA
>JAHEEJ010000260.1 GCA_024640705.1 Deltaproteobacteria bacterium | reverse complement strand
CGATCACATTCGGATTGTGGACGCCGGGTGTTTCGCGGGCTTCTTCGCTCATCTGGGTTCTTCTCGCCTCCGCGCGGGAATCTAGCGGCGTCCAGTCTACCTGGTGTTTCAGGATTTCTTTCTTGGCGTCGAGAAACTCATCGGGGCGCTGTTCATCCTTCTCCGGCCTGGCAGCCTTCACCCACTTGTACAAGCTGTGACTCCGGATACCAGCGGGATGGCGCAAACGTGTGTTTGGGGTCGGTTGGGCCTCCCCAGTGCGAGGGTCCTTCTCCGCGCTCCCGTGCTACTTAGTGGGCCCGTTATCGGACATTGCCCAAAACGCAGCTTGAATTGCCTATCCTCGTGCCTTCGTCAAAAAGGGTTGCGCTGGCCTGGACCAATCGGCGATCGTTCCGCGGCGCGCCGGTGGAATCAACGCATCGGCTCTGCCCTTATCCCATGAGCCCGTCCAACTTCAGACTCCTCGCGTTCGAGACGACACCCATCGGTGATCTGTGTCTGCGCCGTCGCGAACTGCTCGCGAGCCCCGGCACGATCATCACCGAAATCACGCTCGATCAAGAGCTGTTGATGAGCAGCCACAACACGGCTTCCGAGCGCGCTCTCGCCACCGAAGCACTCGAAAGACATGCGGGTAGCGAATTGTCGGTTCTGGTCGGCGGGCTCGGGCTCGGGTACACGGCGAGCGAGGCATTGAAGTCATCGCGCGTGCATCGCGTCGAGGTGGTCGAGTTGCTCCCGGAAGTCATCGGCTTCATGCGCGGTGGGCTGGTTCCGTTGTCGGCCGAGTTGGCCGCAGAGCCGCGCTTCGGTGTTCGCGAGGGAGACGTCTTTGCGCTGCTCAACGAGCCGGCGAATGAACACTGGGACATCGTTCTCATCGATGTCGACCACTCGCCGCAAGAGCGGCTCGACCTTCGCGAGCCCGACCCGCAACACGAAACCGCCAACGAGGCGTTCTACTCGGAACCCGGTCTCGCGCGCGCCAAGCAGCACCTGGCACCGGGTGGGATCCTGGCCGTCTGGTCGTACGTGGAGAGTTCGCCGTTCGTCGAAGCGTTGCGCGCGACATTCACCAACGTCGAGGCGATACCGGTCATCTACGAGAACGACCTCGTCGACGAAGAACTGACAGATTGGTTGTTCGTCGCGCGCGACTAATGCGGCTTGCCGCAGCGCCGTCGCTCAGTCGCCGACGGGAGCCGTTTCCAACATTCTGAAGCGATGCGCCCACACTCGTTCCTCGCTAATTGCTTAATTCAGCTACTTACGGGCATCCGCGCGGGGAGGTTGGATATCTTCGGATGGTGGCCGCATCAAAAGGGGTCCCCCCCCATCGACGGGCTCACAGGTGGCTTTTTACCACTTTCGATCTGGACCCGTTAATGCAGGCAGGTCACTATCGCCCG
This sequence comes from Deltaproteobacteria bacterium, assembly GCA_024640705.1. GTDB lineage: Bacteria > Myxococcota_A > UBA9160 > UBA9160 > SMWR01 > JACZVU01. Next base: position 3,834 of record JAHEEJ010000260.1, on the reverse strand, counting down.
TCCTGCAAATTCTCGAGTTCGGCCCAGCGCGCGTACGCGGCCTCGAGTTCGCCTCTCAGCGCGGTCATCCGCTCGTGGATCCGAGCTTGCTCGGCCACGCTCCTCTTGTAGAAGCCGGGCTCGCTTAGGCGCTCGAGCAGTCTACTCTGCTCGGTTTCGAGTGATTCGATCTTTGAGGGCACCTGCTCGAGTTCTCGTGCCTGTTTGAACCCGAGCTTCCGGGGCTTCGACTTCGCCACATTCACGCGCGTCGTGGACTCGGTGGACTTCGCCGTGACCGCCATCGGCGTGTTGCGGCGGCGAACCCAATCCGAGTAGCCGCCCACATACTCCTGGATCTTGCCGTCGCCCTCGAAGACCAGCGTCGAGGTCACCACGTTGTCGAGGAACGCCCGGTCGTGGGAGACGAGCAGGATCGTGCCCCGGTAGTCGATCAGAAGTTCCTCGAGCAATTCGAGGGTCTCGATGTCGAGGTCGTTGGTCGGCTCGTCGAGCACAAGCAGGTTGGCGGGCTGGGCAAAGAGGCGAGCAAGCAGCAGGCGGTTGTGCTCGCCACCCGAGAGCGCCTTCATTGGCGTGCGCGCGCGGTCGGGACTGAACAGGAAGTCCTGCAGGTAGCCGATCACGTGGCGACGTTGGCCGTTGATCTCGATGTATTCGCGGCCCTCTGCGAGGTTCTCGATCACGGTCTTTTCTAGTTCCAGCGCGGCGCGCAGCTGATCGTAGTAGGCAATCTCAAGCCTCGTGCCGAGGCGCACCTGGCCGGAGGTCGGCGCGAGATCGCCTAGCAGGAGCCGCAGCAGCGTGGTCTTACCGACCCCGTTCGGCCCGACCAGGCCGATGCGATCCCCGCGCATGATGCGCAGCGAAAAGTCGCTCACGAGGGGCGTGTCGCTTCCATCCCATGCGTACGTGACGTGCTGCGCTTCGGCGACGAGCTTGCCCGAGCCGCGCCCCTCGTCGAGCGCGAGGCGTACCTTGCCCTCGACCTCGCGGCGCGCGGCGCGCTCTTCGCGCAGAGCAATCAACGCGCGCACGCGGCCCTCGTTGCGCGTGCGGCGCGCCTTGATGCCTTGGCGAATCCAGACTTCCTCCTGCGCGAGCTTCTTATCGAAGAGCGCGGCATGGCGCGCCTCCTCTTCGAGCGCGGCCGCCTTCTTGGCGAGGTAGGTCGGATAATTGCACGCCCACGACGTGAGCACGCCACGGTCGAGTTCGACGATGCGCGTTGCGAGCCTCGTCAGTAGCGCGCGATCGTGCGTCACGAAGAGCACGCCACCGCGCAGCTCGACCAATTGCTCCTCGAGCCACTGGATCAGCTCGATGTCGAGGTGGTTGGTGGGCTCGTCGAGCAGCAGCAGATCCGGGTTGGAGATGAGCGCCTGTGCGAGCGCGACGCGCCGTCGCCAACCGCCCGAGAGCTCGCCGATGCACGTGTCGGCGGGCAACTCGAGACGCGCGAGAATATCGTCGACGCGCTGGCCGAGCGACCAGCCGTTGCAGGCGTCGATCTCGTGCTGCAGGAATTCCATCCGCTTCATCTGCGACGCGTCTTCGGCGACGGCATGCGAGACATGGTGGAACTCCGCGAGCAGACGGCCGACGTCGGCGAGGCCCGTCGCCACGATGTCGTAGACGCTGGCGCCGTCGTCCCCCGGCAGGTCCTGCGAGAGCCGGGCAACCGAGAGTCCCGGCTGCCGCCAGATCTCACCGGTATCGGTCATCACTTCGCCGTGCACGATCTTGAGCAGCGTTGATTTGCCGGCGCCATTTCGGCCGATCAGGCAGACGCGCTCGCCTGCATCGATCTGGAAGCTCGCCTCCTCGAGCAAGGCGTGCCGGCCGAAAGAAATGGTGACGCGATCGAAGCGGAGAAGCGGCATGGGGCGGGGAGCATAGACCCGGCGCGCGGTCTTACCTACTGGTTTTTAGCCGAAACGACCGGATCCTGTCCCGAACGTCGGAGGACTACACCTGATCGAGCAGCAAGTTCACGGGAACGATCGGCAAGGTGACGATCAGCACGAAGAAATGAGGTCGTGGCATCCGGGACGATCCAATATGTCATCGCCGTGGCTATAACGGTCTTCGATACCGCGTGATTTTCCGCCGGTGTGTCGATCCGCGCACCGCACGAATACGCCGACGAATAGCGAAACGACGCGGGAGAGGGCCTTCAATCCGATGCCTGGCCAGCGTCCATCCCAGTTACATATCGATCCACCGCCAGCATGGCCAAAACATCTTCGCGGTTGTACTGCTCGACCTTCTCGATGATCGAATCATCCCCTGATTTCAGCCAATCGAGATAAAGCAACTGAGCACTCAGGCCGTCGACATCGTCCTGGCTCCAATTAAATCCGCAAGCCGGCGCAACAGCCTTGATGGAATAACTGGTCACCGGGAAGTACGGGCGGCGCTTGATTTCTTCCTTGAGGTCGATCAGTGCAGCTTTAGCCGCCATCAATCGATCCGCGAGGCCCGGATGATCGACCGCCGCCTGTCGGAGCTTGCCGATCTCGTACGTCGACCAGCAGTACAGGGCCACATCGCTGGGGTCACCCAGCCAATCGAGAAAATCGGACCACATGCGGGCTTCGTCGCCTTCCCCGCGCGCGGTCCAGATCTGCGTTTCCCCATCGGGAGTCGCACAGCCCAGCATGTAGACATGCGGCCGCGTCACGGCCTCGCCATCGAGGGTGGAAGTGTCCTCCACGTCAAAGTAGACCAGCCGCTCTCGCCGCTTAATGGCTGCCGATTCCCCCGGTCTGAATACGGGTCGACCTTCCTGAAGTGCCAGGGCGTGGTAGTAGTGGTGGTCCCGACGGAATTCCTGCACACATCCGTCTGCTCCAAGCGCGAGAATCTTGTCCGTCGACGAGAATCCGCGTTCGCGGAGTTTGATCGCCGTTGCCACGCCCACGCCGGGCAACAGCGAAACGTCACGGCGGTTCTGGAGGAGCCGATTCGCGTACTGGCGCCACGGGCTGGGGGTGGAATCGTAACCAAGCGGGGCGAGGCTCAGGCGGCCGTCGCGGATGCGGCGCCAATCGGTGAGGCATCGGCGCATCGGGTCCACCGCCGTTTTGTACGCGACGGTCTGTTCGCCTTCACCCGCCCGCAACACGATGTCGAACGATTCGGGACAGTATCCCTGCAGTTCACCGAGGATCCAGGTGTAGACGGCCGCCTGCAGCTGGTGGTATGGCTTGGCGTCTTTCGAGTTCTTGACTTCCTTCACCCGGTAATGAAAGTCACCGAGGTCGGACGGGTGATCGTCGCAGCGGACCAGGACGTCCGACTTTCCATAGACGTCTTCGCCGAGCAGCCAAAGCGCTCCCCCGTGGATGGCCGATTCGCCGTCGAGCATCGCACTGATCGTCTCGCGCACGGCCTCGAGACCCCAGCGCGATTCCACCTTGTAGGCGTCCGGGAATCTCTTCTTGACGTACTCATCTTCCCAGACATTGCCCTGTTGCATGCGGTGGTGATCGAAAAGCGTTTCTTCGTCCACGCGCTCGCTCCCTGGCGCATGGTATTCACACCAGACCCAGAACGGATCCTTGATCATGGAGTAGAACCATGACGGTCGGAAGACGCGGCCTTTGTCGAGCGTCTGCCCCGACGTCGCCCGCTCTAGAATGGTTTCGAGATCTGCCGTCACCGCCTACTTCCCGAAGTCGATCACTTCTGTATGGATTAGAGGCGTGAGTATAGCGACGTCAGCGATTTGAAAGACCCCGCCGCTCGGTTACTCAGTCTACCTCGTTTCGTACGAGTGCCTGTGTGCGGACCATTGTAGCCCGTCAGCAAAATTCGCCGCAGTGGTGACCT
>JAHEEJ010000259.1 GCA_024640705.1 Deltaproteobacteria bacterium | reverse complement strand
CATGGATCTGTCGCCGGCGAAGCAGAAGAGCCGGTCGCCGCGCAAGAAGAAGACCGAAAAACGCAAGCGCTAAATCGGGCTCGACATGGATTGGGCCGCAGACACCACCCTCCATGATGTTTATAATCGGGAGGCGATACCCGAATCAGAACTCTCCGCTGCTGCCGCTCGAGTGGACGATCGAACCAACCATCGGGAGAGCATCATGCCTAACACCACACTATGCATCGACGGATTTGGAACACGTCGCTCACCGTTCTTCGAGTGCTATGCGACGCCGGAATCCGAGTTTGGCGTCGGCAATGGCCGGCTTTTTCCGTGGCGCATCGGCGACAGTGCTACCGCCGACTATTGGACCTTGCGCCGCAAGGCGGCGCAGTTCGATGTCCCCGAGATGCCACTGGAGGTCACTGGCCCGGACGCCGTGGACCTGCTCGACAAGGTCTTCGCGCGCGACATGCGCAAGCTTCGCGCGGGGCGTGCGGTCTATTCCATCGCCTGCAACACCCGCGGTGGCATTGTGATGGATGGCATCGCGATCCGTCTGGACGAGGAGCGTTACTGGTACGTGCAGGCAAACGGCGATTTCCTGGGCTGGTTCAGCGCCCAGGCTGCCGACCTCGACGTCGAGGTGCGCGATCCCGATGTCTGGGTGTTCCAGGTCCAGGGACCGCGGTCGCTCGACATCCTGGCACGCGCCTGCGACGACGGCGCACCCGACGACTTCCGCTACTTCGATGTGCGCAGCCGGCAGATCGCCGGCTTCCCGGTAACCGTCTCACGCACGGGCTGGACGGGCGAGCTCGGCTTCGAAGTCTACGTTCCCCGCCGCAAAATCGATGGAGCGGCCGTCTGGAAGCACGTCCTGGCAGCAGGCGAGCCCGATGGGTTGGTGGTGAGCAGCCTGCGCTCGATGCAGATCCGGCGCATCGAGGCGGGCATCCTCGACTACAACACCGACATGGATCAGCGGGTAACGCCCTACGAGGCGGGCCTCGGCCAATTCATCCATCTCGACAAATCCGATTTCGTCGGGAAAGCCGCTCTCGCCCAGGCCGATCAGCGATCGCGACTGCACGGGCTGCGCTGCGAAAGCGGCGTACCCGCCTATGGCGCCAAGGTTCACGCAGCGGGCGAAACCATCGGTCGCGTGCTGTCGTCGGCCTGGTCACCACTGCTGGGGTGCGGCATCGGCTATGTCCAATTCTTCCGAAGCGACGATTGGCCTGGCGTGGATGTCACCGTCGTTCACCGCGACGGCACCGAACTCAAGGGCGCGGTCGTCACCCTCCCCTTCTACGACGCCGAGAAACGAATCCCTAGAGGCATCGACACGAGCATTCCCTGACCGCGCAATCCCGTGGTAGCTCAACCGATGGCCAGTCGGTTGGTTCCGACGAAGCCACTTGTTCGAATTGGCTTCGTCAACCCGACAGATTCACGCGCCGGTCGTCGATTTCGGGTTCAGGCGGATCAGGGCATCGGCCGCGACCACGCCCTGACCGTCGGCCAGCAGCATCAGTGGGTTGATGTCCAGTTCGACAATGGACGACGGGTCCTTCTCGACCAGGCCCGCAACCGCCAGGATCACATCCACCGCGGCGTTCACGTCAGCAGCTGGAGCCCCCCTGAAACCTTTCAGCAGAGGCGCACACTTCAGCCGGAGCAATGAATCCAACACCTGCTCTCTAGTGGTCGGCAGCAGGAGTGACGCGCTGTCTTTCACGATCTCGACCAGGACGCCACCGCCTCCGACCAACAGATACGGGCCGAAGTCCTCATCGCGTGCGACTCCGACGATCAGTTCCGCCACGACTCCGTCGACCATCTTCTCGATCAGAACCGAATCGGAGAGATCCGACAGCTTCAGCACCGCCGCCGACACTTCGTCTGCGCTGCGAAGATTGAGTTTGACGCCCCCGACCTCCGTCTTGTGCGCGACGCCCAATGCCTTGGCGACGACCGGATAGCCCAACCCTTCGGCCGCGACGGCTGCCTCCGAGGCATCGCGAACGACGCGCGACGGAGGGATCGGCACACCACACCGGGCGAGAAGCGCCTTCGACTCGGCCTCGTCCAACACCTTGGCGGAACCGTCCTGCACCTGACCAAAGTTTTCGAGCAGAGGTGGGCTGGCAGGCCGGCTCCAGGCCGCGCCGACATCGACCGCCGCCTGGATGCCTGCGACCCCGGCGTCGATTCCGGCGAGCGCCACAACCCCGTCTTTCATCAAACGCGCCGCCACTGCTTCTGAAATCGTGTCTGAAAAAGTCGACAACACCGCGCCCTTGGTGTCGGTCTGATGTGCGGCTCGGACGAAACCCCGCTCGGCTCCGCCCCAGGTCGACTGGTCACAGACGTCTTCTCGTGGGTAATCGAGCACACACAGCGCCAAGTCGAAGTCTTCCGACAGGAAGGCCGTAAAATTCTCGGCCAGCCGGTCTTCATCGTTCCAGTCGAACATCTGGAAATCGAACGGATTGGCGGCAACCACCCGTTCGTGCACCACCGATTGAAGACGTTCAGACACTTCTTTGGACAGCGGCGGCATGCTCAAGCTCGGGCCCATGGCATCGGCGAGAAGCGTGAGATCACCGCCCGACGTGCTCATCGCTCCGATCCGGCCACCGCTCAATGGTCCGAGAACGTGCAACACCTTCAGCGCTTCGATCAGCGCTTCCAGCGAATCGACTCGAGCCACACCGAGGCGCTCGAACAGCGCGCTCACCAGAACGTCGGATCCCGCGAGCGACGCCGTATGGGATACGACGATCTTCTGGGCGACCTCGGAGCGACCGCACTTGATCGCGACGATCGGCTTGCCGAGTTCTCGGGCGACGTCGACGGCCTCCTCGAAGACCTTCGGGTCGGGCATCGCTTCCACGTAGAGCCCGAGCGCCGTGACCCGATCCTGCCGGGCGAAGGTGTGGATCGCATCGTGGAGATCGAACTTCAGCTTGTTTCCCAGCGAGACCATGTAGGCGATGGGAAGTCCGCGCCGCTGCATGGTGAGGTTGAAGCCCACGTTCGACGACATGGTGATGATGGCCACGCCCTCGTCGACGCGTTGGCCGCCCTGTTGGTCGGGCCAGAGCATCGCCCCGTTGAGATAGTTCAGGATCCCGTAGCAATTCGGTCCGATCAGCGGCATGTCACCCGAGGCTTCCAGCAACTGCCTCTGGAGTTCCGAACCCTCTTCCCCCGCCTCGATGAACCCGGTGGCATAACAGACCGCGCCGCCCGCATCCCGCGCAGCGAGATCCCGGACGACGTCGATGGTGAGGTTGCGATTCACGCCGACGTACGCCGCGTCGGGACTGGCCGGTAGATCTTCCACCGAGCGGTAGACCTTGCGCCCGAGAATCTCCGCCTGCTTGGGATGGACCGGCCAGATCTCGCCTTCGTACCCCATGCGATCGCTCTGGCGAATCACTTCCTGGGCTTGCGCACCGCCAAAAACGGCAATGGAACGCGGATTCAAGAGACGCTCAAATGACATCGGTTGCCCTCCCAGCGCGAGCTTGCCGTGCACGAACCCAACGGCTCGATCCACCCGGGTAAGGATCAGCGATTCAGCTGCTCGGTCAAGAAGGCGACCATCTGCCGCCAGGCGTTGGCGGCGTCCTCGGGGCGGTAGGCGTCGGGGCGGGTGTCGTTCATGAACGCGTGCCCGGCGCCCGGATAGAGCACGACCTCCGCGGATTGGGGGCTCTGCGCGAATCGATCCTTCAGCCGTTCGATGTCGGAGAGCGGGACGAACTCGTCCTGATCGCCGTAGAACGCGAGGGTCGGGCAGCGCAGATCGCGCGCAATCTCGAGTGGCTCGTGCGGCTTGAGCGTCCGATCGGGGGAATCGCTGTGGAGAATGCCGTGCTGGTGCGAAAGCAGTCCGTAGAACGGAACGCTCGCGCCGAGGCCGGCACAACTCGCCCCCGCCATCAGCGCGTACATTCCACCCATGCAAAAGCCGATCACGCCAATCCCCTTGCCTTCGGTGATCGGGTGCGCGGCGAGGAAATCTGCGCCGGCCTGCACGTCACCGAGAATCTGCGGATCCGACAGCGCCCGCATCCACTCGCCGGGATTCTCGATCTTGACCTCGTCGAGTCGGCGGTAGAGGTCGATCGCGAGCACCGCGAATCCCTCGCCGCTCAGGCGCTGCGCGAGATCCCGCGCGTGATCCGTCAGACCCCAGACATCGTGGATCAGTACGACACCGGGGCACGGGCCGCTTTTCGGAGTTGCGAGAAAACCGAGTTCGACGTCCTGTGTCTGCATGGAAGCGAGTATACTCGCCCGCCATGTCCTATGAACCCGAACTGTCGATTGCGCTGGAAGCCGCGCGCGAGGCCGGAGCGATCCTGCGGCGCCACTACGAGCAGGGAACCGAAGCCTGGGAAAAGAGCGCCGACAACCCGGTCACGCTTGCCGATCTCGAGGCCGACAAGGCGATCGCGGATCGCCTCGGCGCGGCATTCCCGGACGACGCAATTCTATCCGAAGAGACGATCCGCGAAGATTCCCGGCTCGAGAAACGCCGCGTCTGGATCGTGGACCCGATGGACGGCACCAAGGAATTCACCCGGCGCATTCCGGAATTCGCGGTCTCGATCGCGCTGACCGAAGACGGCGAGCCGGTCGTCGGCGCAATCCACAACCCCGCGACAGGCGTCACGGTCTGGGCGTCGCGCGGCGGCGGAACGTTTCGCGACGATCAACGCGTTTCGGTGTCTAGTTGTGAGCAACTCTCGGACGCCGTGGTGATCGCGAGCCGAACGGAGATCTCGCGGGATCAGTTCGCCCCGTACGAGGGTTGGTTCAAGGAGTTGCGGCCCGTGGGGTCGATCGCCTGGAAACTCGCCTGTGTGGCCTGCGGAGACGGAAACCTCAACATCTCGGTCGCGCCGAAGAACGAGTGGGACGTCTGCGCGGGAGACCTGCTCGTCCGCGAGGCGGGCGGGATCTACGTCGACTTCGAGGGTGCGACCCGCCGCTACAACCAGGCGGACACACTGATCGACAAGGGCATGGCGGCCGGCCCGCAGGCTCTGCTCGAAAGCTTCTTCGAACGCCAGCGCCAGATCGGATAGCCGACCGATCAGTCGACTTCGGACGAGCGACCACCACCCGATAAGCGCAAAACCTCGAATCCGCGGTCGCATAGCAGCGACGGAATGCCGCGCGGCCCGAGCATGTGACCGACTCCGAGGACAGCGAAGCGCGTCTTGCCATCGCGCGCGAGTCCGGCGAGCCGC
>JAHEEJ010000258.1 GCA_024640705.1 Deltaproteobacteria bacterium | reverse complement strand
CCCCAACCCACGACGAGCAACTCGCCGCTCCCGGGGCCGTCGATTTCGATCGGGGGAATCTCCGCCGCGATGCGCGCGACCTTTGCGGCGCGAAGGCGAATCATCTCCTCGTTGTTTCCGGGGTCGTAGGAGACGTTCCCGGTGCCTTGCTGCTTGGCGAGTCCGCCGATCCGATGCTCCAGGCCCGGGGTGCCGGGTATCGCCCAGGGTCGAGCGAGGGTTTCGGGGTTGCGCGCGTAGGGCAGGAAATTCTCCGGATCCGTCCAATAGGTGACCTTGGGGCGCGGAAGTGCGTCGACGTCCGGGATCCGCCAGGGCTCCGAACTGTTCGCGAGGTGGCCGTTCGAGAGGACGATCACCGGGGTCATGTACTTCACCGCCCACGCGAAGGCTTCGATGACCGTGTAGAAGCAATCTCCGGGGGACATCGCGGCGATTACGGGGATCGGGCTGTCGGAATTGCGGCCGTACAGGGCCAGAAGGAGATCTGCCTGTTCGATCTTCGTGGGCATTCCCGTCGAGGGACCCGCTCGCTGGATGTCGATCACGACGAGGGGTAGCTCTGCCATGACCGCGAGCCCCAGTGCTTCTTGCTTCAGCACGAAACCCGGACCGCTCGTCGTGGTGACACCGAGTTCTCCGGCGAAAGACGCGCCAATCGCCGCGCAGATGGCCGCGATTTCATCTTCGGCTTGAAAAGTCTTGACGCCAAAGTGTCGGTAACGAGACACCTCGTGCAGTACTTCACTCGCGGGTGTAATCGGATAGGCGCCGAGGAAGACATCTGTCTGCATCTGCTCGCCGGCCGCGACGATGCCCCAGGCCAGGGCCTTGTTGCCGGTGATGTTTCGGTACACGCCCGGCTGAATCTTGGCTTTTGGAACGATGTAGGAGACGGGCAGGAGTTCCGTCGTTTCGCCGAACGCGTAGCCGGCGCGAAGCACGCGAAGGTTGGCCTCGAGCACGCTTCCCTTGAAGCGGCTTTCGAGCCAGCGCTCGGTGGAATCCATCGGTCGGTGGTAGAGCCAGTACATCAGCCCGAGCGCGAAGAAATTCTTGCAGCGATCCGCGTCCCGCACGTTGATGTCGAGATCCTTGAGGGCCTCTCGATTGAGCCGGGTGAGCGGGATCTCGACCATCGCATAGCGATCCCGAAGGGCAGGGCGTGGATCTTCCGCGTAGCCCGCGCGCTTCAGGCTTTTTGCCGTGAAGGCGTCGCTGTTGACGATGACCATTCCGGAGGGTCGCACGTCGTCGATGTTGGCGCGCAGTGCAGCCGGATTGAATGCGACCAGTACGTCGGGGTGATCGGCAGGTGTCCGGACGCTCTTTGACGAGAAGTGGATCTGGAACCCCGAAACGCCTGCGAGTGTACCGATTGGAGCGCGAATCTCCGCGGGGTAGTCGGGAAGTGTCGAGAGTTCATTGCCGGCGATGGCAGTCGATTCGGTGAATTTCGTACCGGTGAGCTGCATCCCATCACCGGAGTCGCCGGTGAACCGGATCGCTACACTTTCGACCTGCTGGACCGTTTTACCGGGCGCTTTTCCTGACATTGTGCTCATTCCGCTCGGTCCGATCGGTTGGTTCGCCTGGGAGACCGGCCCAGCGAATTACAGCCGCATTGTATCTCGCCAGAATGGTTGTGAAACCCCCAATCCGGCAACCTCCCGCGTGTAACCCCGCCCGCAGATCTCCCAGGAGGTTCGCGCGTTTCCGCCTCGCACTGCATCGCGCTGAAACTCAAGGGGAACGCGATCCGATCCGATACCGAGTCGATGAAGTTCTCAGCCCACTCGGCTCCGACCCGATCCGCGACCGCATTGCGCAGCGTGCGGCGGTCCCTGAACACACCTGTGCTCGCGATCGCCCAGCTCCCGGTCGGCCCGGCATCGGCTGCAATTGCAGCTCACATCGACTCCTGCGACGGCTTTCCCCGCTTTACGCTGGCCGTTCGTTGCGAGCGGAGCCGCGAGGTCGTCTGCTTCACGGTGCGCGAGGAGGATCTCGCCCGCTCGGAACCGTCCCTGGCTGCCGAGGCGGCGCTGTCGCTCGCGGAGGGAATGGGATTCCTGTTCGATGAAGATTCGCACCCGGTCTCCGGTGATGCCGCGGCCTTGATCTGGGGGGAGTTTGTCGATGCAGCGGATCCGGTTGCTGCCGCAGCCGAGCTGTGCTCGACGCCACTGCTGACGAAATTCCGCCGCCCGGCTTCGTGGTCCGAAGCGGGGTCGGCGGCAGTCGTTGCAGCCGGGGCTGTCCCTCCGGGCGTCGCGAGCGGCGCTGAACGGGGGCTCGAGTCGTCCGATCACCAGGTCGCCCAGCGGGGCAACCGCTGAAGTCATCCTCTTGGAGGGGTCCAACATGTCGAAGCAATCTCTAGCGGGCGGGGCGCCCGTCGTCTGGCTCTGTACCCTCGCCTTGCTCCTCGGGATCGGCTGCGCGAGTTCGACGAAGCGGGCTGATGAAGAGTTGCGCCTCAAGCGCGCCAAATCACACTTCAATCTCGGGACCGACTACATCCGCAACAATCGCCTGGCGCTCGCGCTTCGCGAGCTTCTGGCTGCCGAGCAGCTCGACCCCAAGGATCCCCGGATCCATCAAGCGCTGGCTGACGCCTATTCGATGCGGGGCAAGCCCGTCGAGGCCGAGCAGCACTACCTGCGGACGCTGCAGCTCGATCCAACCGTCCACGAGGCGCGGTGGAATCTCTCGTCCCTGTACAACCAACTCGAGCGTTACCAGGAATCGCTCGTCCACTCCTCGATGCTCGCAGACGACGCGACCTTTTCCGGCCCCTGGCGCGCTCTCGTGAACAAGGGAGTCGCCGAGTATCGGCTCGGGCAGGTCGATGCGGCCCGCAGCTCACTGCGGCTCGGACTCGAGTACCGCAGCGACTACTGGCCGGCACTCTTCTACCTCGGCATCCTCGAGATGGAGGAGGGTCGGCAGTTTGAGGCGCTCGAGTTTTTTCGGCAGGTTCTGGAATACGAGCCGGACCTCGCAACTCAAGCCGAGGTCAATTATCGCATTGGTGAGATATACGTCTCGCTGGGCAATCGCAAACAGGCGATCGGTCACCTCCAGGCGGCCGTTGCCCAGACTCCGGGTGGTCCATGGGGCGTGAAATCCGAGGAGTACCTGAAGCTCCTCCGCTGATGGACGCGGAGCTTCTGCCGCCCGAGGGCCAGGCGCGGGAGCGCGAGATTTCGATTGGGGCCTACCTCGCCCGCCAACGTCGCCTGCGCGGCATTTCGGTAGCCGAGCTCGCCGATCTCACCAAGATCCCGACACGCTCGATCGAACGCCTGGAGTCCGGCGCGTTCGACCGCGATCCGGATGGCTTCGTGCGCGGATTCGTCCGCGCGGTGGCGGTGGCGTTGGGGTTGGATCCCGAAGAGACGATCATGCGGATGCTCGGTGAGCCGATTGAGCTCGTCGGTGCCCCGAAAGGCCCGATCCTCCTGCTCGACCCTCGGCTGCTCGTCGTCGTCGCGTTGCTGGCGGCGATCCTCGGGTTCGGCCTCGCGATCTGGGGCTTGGCTTCTCGCGTTTCGAGCCCATCGGCCGGTGAAGACACGCCGAAGATCGTCTACCGCCGCGATGCCGTGCGCGCCCTCGCCGACGAGCAGGCTCGAAAGGAAGGGGCTCCGCAGAGAGACGCGGGCGGCTCGGAGTCGGTAGGATCTCCGGGTGACCAGCATCCGAACTGAAGCGCTGATTCTTCGCTCGGTCGATTTTGGTGAGTCCGATCGGATCCTGCACCTGTTGGTGCCCGAGATCGGGCGGCTCCCCGTGATCGCCAAGGGCGCCCGTCGGAGCGTGCGCCGCTTCTCGGGGACACTGGATCTGTTCAACCACGTGAAGATCCAGGTGGATATCCGGCGGCCCAACTCGCTCGCGCGCCTGGACCAGGCGAGCCTGATCGATCCGTTCATTGCGATGAGGAGCGAAACGGCGCGTTTCGCGCTGGGTTGTTATCTGCTCGAACTCTTCGATCGGCTGGCGCCCGAGCGCGGGGTTCGCTCCGACATGCGAAAGTTGTTCTCTTTTGCACTCGGGGCGCTGAGGATGGTTGCCGAACGCGCTCCGGATTTGCGGCTGCGCACGCTGATCGAACTTCGCGCGCTCGATGCCCTCGGGTTGCGCCCGGAGTTCTCGCGTTGTGTGCGCTGCGGATCGGCTCCGGCGGGTCGCGGCCCGATCGGTTTTCACGTAGCCGAGGGTGGCGTGGTCTGTGATCCGTGCTGCGCGCAGATCGACGCAATTCCGCGTGTTCATCCGGGCACTCTCCGCGCCCTCGAGCAGGGGTTGCGCCTCGATTTCGAACGACTCGATCGGCTCGCGATGAGTGGCCCGTCGCTCGCAGAGGCCCATCAGCTGCTGACCCGATTCCAGCGCTTTCACCTGGGCGTCGAGCTGCGAAGCGGGCCCTATCTGGATCGCGTCCTGCGGTCCCCGGCGGCGGGATAACCGATATACTCGCCGCTCTTTGGCGCTTGGGAGCATTCATGACGGCAGCGAGTGGTCAGCGGCTGACCCAGTTGGACGAACTGGTATCTCTGTGTGCGAGCCGGGGGTACATCTTCCCGTCGAGCGAAATCTACGGTGGAATCAACGGGTTCTGGGACTATGGGCCCCTCGGAGTCGAACTCAAGAACAACCTGAAGGCGCGCTGGTGGCAGCGCGTGGTGCGCGAGCGCGCGGATGTCGTGGGCATGGACAGCGCGATCATCTCTCATCCGCGAACCTGGGAAGCCTCCGGACACACCGAGCACTTCAGCGACCCGATGGTCGACTGCCGCGCCTGCAAGAAGCGCTTTCGAGCCGACCAGTTGGACGAGATCGGACCCTGCTCGGCGCGAGAGGGGAGTTCGGAGCACGATCTCACGCCGCCGCGCAATTTCAATCTGATGCTCGAAACGCGCATCGGCGCCTCTGAAGACGCGGCCGCGACCGCCTACCTCCGCCCCGAGACCTGCCAGCCGATCTTCACGGGCTTCAAGCGGGTTCGAGAGGCGGCCCGCCAGAAGACCCCTTTCGGAATCGCACAGATCGGCAAGGCGTTTCGCAACGAGATCAATCCGCGCAACTTTACCTTCCGCTCTCGCGAGTTCGAGCAGGCCGAGATGGAATTCTTCTGTCATCCCGACGAGCGCGAGAAGTGGTTCGAGCACTGGTGCGAGGAGCGAATGCGCTTTCATCGGGAACTCGGCTTCGATGCGGACTCGCTGCGCACCCGAGCCCACGCTGCGGACGAACTCGCCCACTA
>JAHEEJ010000257.1 GCA_024640705.1 Deltaproteobacteria bacterium | reverse complement strand
CTCGGCCTGGCAACGGTTTTCGGCATCGTTCAGCAGAGCGGCGGAGCGATCCGGGTAAAGAGCGAGCCGGGTGCTGGCGCAACATTCGACGTCCTGCTGCCACGCGTGGATCCGGTACCGACGGCTTGATCGGAGACGCTGCGGTCCAACGCGCACCCGCCCGAGTAGAGCCGTCCCGTCGATCAGGTCCTCAATTCATTCGATCGGTTGAGCCGATTGCGGGCAGCCCGATCCCGCGCTCTCGGGAGCGGGGAAGAAGGCGCGAAGCCCGCCAGAATCCAATATGATCTCTCGGCTCAGGCGCCATCTGGAACGAATTCCGGACCGCGGGTGGATTCGGCCGCCAGATCCAGCAGAGCCTCGCGTTCGCATGGGTCGAGCCCGAGTTCGCGGCAGTCAGCACCAAGATCGAGGTTGCAGTGCGAGAAGACCGCCGACCGGCCACGGTGATCGAGAGCAAACCGGCATACGAGCCGACGAACGAGCGCCTGCGGACGTGAGCCCCTCGGACAACCAACCGCTCGGAGGCAACGAGATGCCCCGCTTCGCGGGGCCCGCGACGATGATGCGGCTTCCGAGCGCCACGGGGGCCGAGGGCCTCGACGCCTGCTTCGTGGGTGTCCCTCTCGATATCGGAACTTCGAACCGGCCCGGCGCCCGCTTCGGCCCGCGTCAGATCCGCGCGGAGTCGTGCCTGCTTCGCCCCTACAACATGGCGACACGCGCGGCGCCCTTCGATTCACTGAAGGTCGCGGATATCGGAGATGTCGCGATCAACACGTTCAACCTGAAAGCGAGCGTGGCGATCATCGAACGCGCCTTCGACGAGATCCTCGGTTTTGATTGCATCCCGCTCACATTGGGCGGTGACCACACCATCGCGCTGCCCATCCTCCGGGCGCTCGCGCGTAAATACGGCCCCGTGGGCATGGTTCACGTCGATGCCCACGCCGACGTCAACGAACACATGTTCGGCGAAAAGATCGCGCACGGGACACCTTTCCGACGCGCAGTGGAAGAGGGCTTGATCGACGGAGCGCGCGTTGCCCAGATCGGCCTGCGCGGAACCGGCTACACGGCCGAGGACTTCGACTGGTGCCGCGATCAGGGATTTCGCGTCATTCAGGCCGAGGAATGCTGGCACCGCTCCCTCGCGCCGTTGATGGAAGAAGTCCGGGGCCAGCTCGGTGAGGGCCCCGTCTATCTCAGCATCGATATCGACGGCCTCGATCCGAGCTTTGCGCCGGGAACCGGCACCCCGGAGATCGCGGGTTTGAGCAGCGCGCAGGCGCTCGAGATCATTCGCGGCTGCCGCGGCCTCGACATTCGCGGAGGCGACCTCGTGGAAGTCGCCCCCGCCTACGACCCTTCGGGCAACACGGCACTGCTCGGCGCGAACCTGCTGTTCGAGATGCTGTGCGTCCTGCCGGGCGTCCAGTACCGCTGAAATAAACCGAACGACCCTTACGGTTTGACGAACTTCAGCGTCATCCGGTCGCTCTCGCCGATCGCGATGTATTTGGCGCTCTCATCCTTGCCGAGAGCCAGGCTCGGGGGCAGCGTCCAAACCCCTTCGGGATGATCCTTGGTGTCCTTCGGATTGCTGTTCAATTCCGATGACGCTGCGAGCTGGAAGCCGTTCTTCACCATCAAATCCACGATGCGCTGCTGATGGACGTAACCGCTCTCCGTGTCGGGCTTCTTGTCCGCATCCAATCGGTGTTCGATGATGCCGAGGACACCGCCCTTCTTGAGCGCCTTGAACCAGCCGGCCGCGACTGCGTCGCCTCCCGATTCGATCCAATTGTGGGCGTTTCGAAAGTCGAGAATCATGTCGACGCTTCCGGCGGGAGCCAGCTCGACGCGATCCGGCGGCACCATATCGACGATCTCGATCTCTCCATAGACGTCGGGCTTGCCGATGAACTGATCCGTAAACTGCTTGTTGTACCCGACCATCCATTCCTTCTGGGTCTTGGGATTCCGGTCGTAGATTGCCGCGATCAGCTTCCCTTTGTCCTTCAGGTACGGAGCCAGAATCTGCGTGTACCAGCCGCCGCCCGGGTAGATTTCCAATACCGTCATGTCGTCCCGGATCCCGAAGAAGCGAAGCGTCTCGTAGGGGTGGCGATAGCCGTCACGAGCCTTTTGTTCGGCTGGGCGCTGATCGCTGGCGATCACCGCCTTCAGCTGCGCATCGTCCGCGGCGAGCGCCGAACTCCCGAAACCGAGCAACAAAACGGACACCAACCCCAACGCGATGTTCTTCACCTGAAATCCTCCCAAAAAAGACGCGATTCAAACGCGACGCCGGGACCGGATCGCCGGCGCGAAGTCTGCCTGATCCGGGCGCCTGAGCCCTCTAGACCCCTGATCCTAGCGGTTTCCGGCGAGTTCGAACCAGCGCGCCGGGCGACGGCTCGTGCCGCCCTGGAGCGGATTTCCCGGCACGCCGGACAGCGGCCAGCCCGCTCCCGGCAAGTCGGCAAGACCGCGCCGCCGGGCCGGGATGTGGGGTAGAATCTCGCCCTCAGAAACCGCATGGAGCCGAGTTCCGGATTCGCAGGTGCCTTCACCGCGGCTGGCTTGCAAGTTCGCGCCCCGCTGGCCCGCGACATCGGTCCGATGGCCCACCACCCCCTTTCGAAGGGAGAGAGGAACTTTTTCAAATGGCAGAAATCGTCGACCGAAAGCTTGTCCAGGAACTCCAGACCCGGGAAGAGAAACGCCTCGAGGAGCTGACTCCAAAATCCGCGCAACTCTACGAGCGCGCCAAGAAGTCACTCGTGAGGGGGGTCGCTTCTTCGTATCAGATGCGCGATCCGTACCCGATCTACTTCACCCACGGCAAGGGTTCCCGCGTGTGGGACGTCGATGGACGCGAAATCAGTGACTTCCACAACGCGTTTGGTTGCATGGTTCAGGGACACGCCCACCCCGCCATCGTCGAAGCCGTACAGAAGCGCATGGAACTCGGCTCGCAGTTCGCGCTTCCCTCCGAAGACTCGGTCATCGTCGCAGAGCACCTCCAGAAGAACTTCAAGATGGATCAGTGGCGTTTCGTCAATTCCGGCTCTGAAGCCACGATGGACGCGATTCGGATTGCGCGCGCCTACACGGGCCGCGACACGATCATGAAGATCTTCGGCTCGTATCACGGACACCACGACTACGTGATGGTCTCGATCGGGACTGCCGACTTCAAGGACCGCGGTCCGCGAGACAACTACAAGTCCGTCCCCTACGGAGCTGGCATCCCGCAGAGTTCCGTCGACATGACCATCGCAGTGCCGTTCAACGACGCGGGGATCATGGAAAAGCGCATCGAACGGCTCGACGCCGAGGGTCGAAAGCCGGCGTGCGTGATCATGGAAGCCGCGATGATGAATCTCGGAGTCGTGCTTCCGGAGCCGGGCTATCTCGAGAAGGTCCGCGAGATCACGAAGAAGCACGGCATCGTGCTGATCTTCGACGAAGTGAAGACCGGAATCTGCACGGCGGCGGGTGGCGCAGTCGAGCGCTTTGGTGTCGTTCCGGACATGATCACACTCGCCAAGGCTCTGGCGGCCGGTTTGCCCGCCGCGGCCATCGGGATGAATCAGGACATCTCAGGAGTCGTTTCCAGTGGCAAGGTCTTCCAGGTCGGAACCTACAACGGCAACCCGCTCTGCATGGCCGCCGCACGTGCCAGCCTGGAACAGGTGATGACTCCGGAAGCCTACAAGCATCTAGATCACATCAACGATCAACTCATCGCCAAATGCGACGCGATTTGCGAGAAGTACGGCTTCCCCGGCTACACGGTCGGAATTTCGTCCAAGGGCTGCGTCAATTTCGCCACCGGCAAGATCACCGACTACGAGTCCTTCATCGAGTACCAGGATGTCGGGCTCTGCATTCTGGCGTGGCTCTACAACATCAACCGGGGAATCATCATGGCCGCTGGGCGCGAAGAAGAATGGACACTCTCCGTCTCCCACAACGAGGAGGATGTCGAGCGCTGGGTGACGTCCTTCGAAGACCTCGTGCGTGACGTGACTCGTTAAGGAGAGCGGAGAGGCGTGAGCGCTCGCAATCGAACTCTCCTGGTCACCATCGCGACCCTCGTCGCCCTTCCGGCTCTCTCCGGTTGTGCGACGAGGGTGCGGTCCGACTTCGATCGCGACGCCGTGTTCTCGAATTACGCCACGTTCGACTGGATCGTGCCTCCCGTGCGCGCGAGCGAGGATGAGCTGCAATCGGATCCGGAGGGTCCGTTTGCCCGCAACTCGCTCCTCGACAAACGCATGCGCGCAGCCGTCACCAGCAACCTCCGGGCTCGCGGATTTCAGTACGTTGAAGACGGAAGTTCCAACTTCCGCCTGAACTACCATGTCACGTTCAGCGACAAGCTCGCCGGGTCGGGCTCCGACTTCGGCTATTCCCAGTACTATCGCCGAGGCTCTTTCAGCTCGGGGTTCAACTGGTCGGTCCGTCAATACCAGGAGGGCACGATCATCATCGACATCGTCGATCGCGCCAAGGACCAGCTGGTGTGGCGCGGGTGGATGGTGAGCCGAAATCGCGACGGCAACTACGATGAAGCAGAAATCAATCAAGCCGTCAACAAGATCTTGATGCACTTTCCGCCGGGCAGATGAATGGAGAGAATTCAGTGAACAGATCGCTAATCGCGTTGGGAATGACGATCGCCTGTGCGGCGTGGATTTCATGTGCAACGAAGACGGAACTCTCGGGCGTCTGGAAATCCGACTCGCCAGCGACTGCCGCGATGGAACGGATACTCGTGATCGGGATTGCCGAGAACGACATCAAGCGGCGAACCTTTGAAGACGGTTTTGCTGCAGCGCTCAAGGAGCAGGGAGTCGACGCGACACCCAGCTACCGCCTCCTGCCGAACCCAGAGCGGCTCTCGAAGGAATCGATCCAGCGGGCGATTCGCGGGCGCGGAATCCAGGGAGTGGTCGTAACCCAGTTGGTCCAGGTCGACGAACGCCAGGAGTACGTCCCGCCGAAGACCTACGTGAGTCCCAATTATTACGGTCGTGGACTATACGGTTATTACGGGCGCGGCTATGAAGTCACCCACCAGCCCGGTTACACGATCAACACCACCATCGTCAGGCTCGAGACCCACCTGTATGATGCCGCCTCGGCCGAACTCGTGTGGGCCGCGCACTCCGACACCTTCAACCCCAAATCGATCGACGACGGCGTCGGATCGGTGGCCAAGAAACTGTCCAAGCGACTCGCAGCAGACGGATTCACTCCCAAGAAGTAGCCGCGCACCGACTGCG
>JAHEEJ010000256.1 GCA_024640705.1 Deltaproteobacteria bacterium | reverse complement strand
TGATCGGAATGTTGGTGATCCCCGTGATCACCTACTACGCGTTGGTCGAGTTCGACAACGTCAAGGCCTGGTTTCTCGATCTGGTTCCCGTCCAATACCAGGATGCCGTCGATGCGAAGTTGTCGATGATCAACGCCCTGATTTCGGGTTTCATTCGCGGACAACTCATCGTCGCGATCCTGCTCGGAATCCTCTACGCGGTCGGCTTCTCGGTGATCGGAATCGACATGGCGATCGGAATCGGCATGATCGCGGGAATGCTCGGGATCATCCCCTACGTGGGCAGCGCGGTCGCGCTGGCTCTCGCCGCGGGGCTTTGCCTCTTGCAATACGGTGTCGGCCTGCAGCTGCTCTTCGTCGTGGGCTGGTACGCGCTCGTCCAGACGCTCGAGGGCCTGTTCCTGACGCCCCGGATCGTGGGCCAGAGCGTTGGTATCCACCCGGTGGCGGTGATCGTGGGGCTGCTGATCGGAGGCGATCTGCTCGGTTTCCTGGGCCTGATCGTCGCGGTTCCGGTCACCGCGATCATCCAGGTCTTCGTTGTGGAGCTGCTCGAAAGCTATCGGAACTCAGCGCTCTACTCGGGCTCGACGGAGCCCCCCGGCTGACCGCTGGGTCCGCGACACATCCAATTTTCGTGGATCGCCCCACCACCCGCGCTACTCTTGCGGGGATGAGCGAAGACCAGAAAGGCAATCTCCAAAGTGACGAAGAGGACGACGAGGGCCGGCCGGCCTCGACTCCTTTCGACAATCCGTTCTTTCTTCCGGTACTGCTGTGGGCGTTCGCGGCCTGGTTCGCGTGGGACATCGTGACCAACGCACCCGCGTATCAGGAGAGCCCCAAGTTCAACGAGTACGGACTCCTGGTCACGGGCATCCTCGCGCTCTACTTCACCTGGTCGGCGGTCAAGGAAAAACGCGCCGAGCGCGAGAAATCTTCCGACTGATCTCACCGCTAGTCGACGATCCCGATCAGCTCTGCGCAGCAGGCGACGCGTTCACCCCGCGAGCAGACTTCGCGCAATCACCTTGAGTTCGAGGACCGGCTTCACGCCCTCGAAGATCGGCAGCACCTGGGCGTCGACCACATAGCGACTGATCGGATACTCCTCCGCGTACCCCCAGCCTCCGTGCAGCAACTGTCCCTGCTGGGTGAGCTCGACCGCCACGTCACAGCTGAGCAGTTTCGCCTGGGCGGCGAGCGTCGCCGCTGCGCGCTCGTCTTCGTCCATCTGGACGGCCGCCGCGTAGGTGAGCGCTCGAGCGCCGGCCAGCCGGGCCGCCATCCGACCCAACGCGTACTGGGTGAGTTGAAAATCCGACAGTGGTTTCGAGAACTGCTTCCGGTCCACCACGTACTCGACGGTCTTCTCCAGCGCTCCCTGAGCGAGTCCGCAGGCCCGGCCGCCGGTTTGGAGTCGGCCCGCCGCAAAGCCGGCCATCTGGAGATAGAAGCCGCGCCCGAGTTGCGCGTCTCCACCGACGAGGCAGTCGGATGGAACCCAATAGTCCTCGAGGTTCAGCGTAAACGAGTGCATTCCGCGATAGCCCGGCGTGGCATCCGCCTTGCCAACCATGCGGCCGCCACCCGGCTGCGTCATATCGAAATCGTGCCCGGTAAACGCATCTTTCGGGACGATGAAGAGCGACAGACCGCGAGCGCCCTTCGAAACATCCGGATCGGTGCGCGCCAGCAGTGCGAGTACGTTCGCCCGGCCGGCGAACGTGCACCAGGACTTCGGCCCGTTGATCACCCAACCGTCCTGGCCGTCGACGTTGCGCGCTTCGGCCTTGCACTTGACGGCGGCGACGTCGCTTCCGACGTCGGGCTCGGTGACCGCGATACCGACCATGATTTCACCGGACGCAATCCCGGGCAGCCACTTTTGTTTCTGCTCGTCGGTCCCGCCACCGAGCAAGGCCTTGGTGAGAATCTCCGGCCGCGTGATGAGCGACCCCGCGCCGGCCAGTGAAACGCGCGAGAGTTCCTCCGTCGTGAGGATCATCGCGAGGTTGCCCATCTCGGAGCCACCGTATTGCTCGGGAACGCCCATGCCGAAATAACCGAGCTCGCTCATCTTGCCGATCAACGCTTCAGAAACGAGCGCGTCGGTGCGGTGGATGTGCTCGGCCTGGGGCGCCACCTCGGCCTCTGCGAACTCGCGCACCGATTCGCGGATCTGTTCCGACATCTCGTCGAGGGGCAGGTCGTTGCGTCCGCGGGCGCCCACGACGTGTTGGCCGATGCGTCGGTACACGGATTCGTGGCCGACGCGGCGCAGCAGGGCGCGAAGCTCCGCGGGAAATGCGTCCTCCAGCGCCTCCTCGCCAATCCCGAGATCGTCGACCGCGGGTGCGAGACGAACGCGCAGGCTCTCGACGAGATCGGCCACCGACGCCGCGAAGGTGGCTTCGGTCAGCTCGGAAGACCTGCCCTCTTCGGCGAGCGCCGTCGCGAAATCCAGTGCGGTCCGCGCCGCCCGCCCCTCGGTCACCGCATAGGCGACGCGCTCGGCCAGTACCTGGTGGTCGTCGATGCGCTTCCCGCCCTCCGTGACCACGCTCGCGCGTTCTACGGTCTGATCGAGAAGTTTTTCTGCCGCTTCGAGCAGCGTGCGGGCGTCGGAGAGGGTCGGGTTGGGGGTCATTGGAGCAGTCCTTTCGTCCGTTCATGGAAATCGAGAGCGGGGTAGGATAGCGTGGTAGCGGGATCGCTGCGTCGCATTTTCAGCGGAGGGACCATGACCACTCGGATCTCAATTCACGCCAGTCATATCGCGATTGCGTGCCTCCTACTCGCTTCCACCAGCGGCTGCGACAGCCAGCCGGGCGCGGACGGCGCCCCCGCCGGATATCGAAGCGATGTCAGCGAGGTTCAGGTGATCAGCGCCGTGGTGGGCGGCAAGAACATCTTCATCCCGTCGACGATCGTCGTCGTTGCGGGCAAACCCCAGACCCTTTCCGTCTTCAACACCGCCGACAAGCCCCACGGCTTCGCGATCAGGGGCCTGTCGATCGAAGCCGTGCTGATGCCTGGCGAAGAGACGAAAATCGAGCTTCCCATCCTGGAAGGCTCCGAGATCTACACGATCGGATGTCAGCTGCACCCGCCCCACCGAACGGCCACGCTCGTGGTGGTGCCCGCCCGCTAGCGATCACGTGCGGGAGAGAAAGGCCGTCAGCTGATCGACGAGCGACGGATTCCCGACCACCAGGCCGATCTTGCCCTCGTGTTCGGACAGCGTGACGCAGCGGCCACCGGCCTCGGGAATCAGGATCTGGACCGGCGCGACATCCCAGATGCGCAAACCCATATCCACCATGGCAGCGACGCCGCCACCGAGAACCTGCGCATAGCCAAACGCGTCGGTATAACCGCGCAGGAACGGGATCTCGCGCGCCATCCGGTCGAACGCGGGCCGCTCGCCGCGCTCGTCGAAACAAAACGGATCGCCGTGCGAGATGATCGCGCGCTGGAGGTCCGTCTCTTCGGACACCCGGGTCGGCACGCCGTTGCGACGGCAGCCGCCGCCCTTCCAACCGACGTAGCGCTCGTCGAGAGCGGGCAGGTCGATGAGTCCCATCACGGGTTCGCCGTCCACTGCGAGCGCGATCAGCGTCGAGAAGAGCGGGATCCCACGTGAGAATCCGAGCGTTCCGTCGATCGGGTCGACGATCCACTCGGGCCCTTCACTTCGCCCTTCCGCGCCGTATTCCTCACCCAGGATGGAAAACTCCGGGAATCCCTCCTGAAGTCGCTTCCGGATCACCCGCTCGGCGGCGAGGTCGGCTTCCGTCACCGGCGTGCCGTCGCCCTTCGTCTCGACGGCAACCGAACGAAAGCGAGGCAGGACCTCCGCCCGTGCGAGATCTGCGGCCGCACAGGCGACCGCAGCAACTTTTTCGAAATCGATCGAACTCATGGGCGGCGGATCCTATCACGTCGGCGCGCGCGGGCTGCGGTCACACGCAGCGGGAACGCGAAAATTCTCAGCCACCTGCGTCGAGCGCGCGCAGCTGACGGAAAGAGTAGATCCCCGTCGAGTGGCCGTCGCTCCAGTCGATCTGGATCGCATAGCGACCGACGGGTTGGATCTTCAGCGGGTGAACGTCTTCCGGCACGGACGCGACGTCCAGCCGGGGCTCGCCCGACCACTCGTCGACGCAATGGGCGCACGCACACGCGAGCCGCAGATCGCGCACCGCGTAGCGGCTTTCCCGTCCGTCGGACCAGCTGATCTCGAGCTCGCTGGGGCCCGATTGCTTGATCTGGGTCGGCCTGATCGCCGAGGCGTCGTCCATCGCGGCAGAACTCTAGCGCTGGACGCCCCCGCTGGTCAGCGCGACACGGAGATCCGCGCGGGCTAGCGTCCCGGGTCGTGGGGGACCCGAACTTCGACGACGCGATCGCGATTCTGGGAGGCACCGGAGAGCAGGGGTTGGGGCTCGCGCTGCGCTTCGCAAAGGCCGGCCGCCCCGTCCTGATCGGCTCTCGAAACACCGAGCGCGCGAACGCGGCGGCCGAGCGCGTCCGCGCGGCGGTTGCGGGCGCCGAGGTCTCGGGAGTCGAAAATCTCGAGGCGTGTCGCCGAGCACAGGTGATCGTGCTCTCGGTTCCGTTCGAAAACACCGCGAGCACGGTCAAAGCCGTCCGAGAAGCGCTGGTAGCGGGCCAGATCGTGGTGTCGATGGGCGTTCCGCTGGCTTCTGCCACCGGAGGCCCGGCGACCCAGACCATCGGAGTCTGGCAGGGCTCCTGCGCAGAAATGGTCGCCGCGCTGCTGCCAGAGGGCGTGCACGCCGTCTCGGCGTTTCAGAACGTCGCCGCGCATCGCCTCCACGAGCTGGATCGGCCCGTCGAATGCGACGTGTTGGTTTCGGGTGATCCGCAACCCCGCAGGCGGATCATGGCGCTCTGCGAACTCGTGCCGGGCCTGCGCGGGATCGATGGGGGGCCCATCGCCAATGCGCGAATCGCAGAGGCGATCACCGCCCTGCTGATCGGTCTGAACATCCGCTACCGGGTTCCGGACGGCACGGGAATCCGCTTCACCGGCCTTCCAGAAGGCGATTCCTGAAAACCGCGAAAAACGCTCGCTGAATGAACATCAAACCAATGATTTCAATGGGTTACGGACCCCGTGTGCGCTGGTGTTGCGCGCTGCAGCGAAGTGCCCACTGAGGGCCGGATAAAAAACCATTCAAGCTCAATGGGTTGTGGCTCATCACCTAGATAAGCACCAGATTTTGTGGAAATTCTATTGACGCTCCAGCACGCTGGGAGTACACAGGTTCGACGGGGATGAG
>JAHEEJ010000255.1 GCA_024640705.1 Deltaproteobacteria bacterium | reverse complement strand
TGAGCGCGGTTTCGAGGGCGCGTCGATGCGCGCCGTGACGCAGGCGGCCGGCGCGAGCGTGTCGGCTGCCAACTACCACTTTGGTTCGAAGGAGGCGCTGCTGCGCGAGACGCTTTTGCGGTGCGTCGGCCCGCTCAACGAGCGACGCATTGCGCGCCTCGACGCGCTCGAAGCCGATGCGAGCGGCCGTCCGTTGGAACTCGAAACCATCATCGAAGCGTTCTTGCGGCCCGTCTTTGACGAGCACGCGGCGTCGGTCGACGCCACCGCGCGCTTTCGGCAAGTGGCCGCGCGCATCTACTCGGATCCGCCCGGCGTCGTCTCCGAGATGAAGCGGGAACTCTTCGGCCCAATCGTGACGCGTTTCGTCACGGCGCTCGCCGCCGCACTGCCGGAAAAGTCGCGGGCAGAGGTCGAACTGGGGTTCCAACTCACCGTCGGCGTCATGGTTCACGTGATCAGTGGTCATCTGGTGACGGTGCCGGGCTCGGAAGAAGGCGAGTGCGAGTGTTGGACGGCGCGCCTTTCCGATGAATCGGTCCTGCAGCAGATGGTCGCCTATGTCGTAGCGGGGCTGCGCGCGGGAAGCGGTTCACGTGGGGTTGCGCGATGAATTCGCGAATGAAAGCGATCATTCCCCTGGCGATCATCGCTGTGGCTGCGCTGGTCGTACTCATCGTCAAGCTGACCGAACCCGGTGTCGAGGCGGGCCCGGCCCCCGTAAATGCGCCGCTCGTCTCCGTGATCGAAGTCCAACCGCGCGAACTGCAATTTTCGGTGCAAACGCAGGGGACCGTGGTGCCGCGTACCGAGAGTGATCTGATTCCACAGGTTTCGGGCGAAGTGATCTGGGTTTCGCCCAAGCTGGTGTCCGGCGGATTCTTCGAGGCAGCGGAACCGCTGCTTCGGATCGACCCATCGGATCATCGGGTCGAACTCGAGGCCGCGCGCGCCGTCGTTGCGCGAACCAGGAGCGAGTTCGCGCGCGCCAAGACCGAGATCGAACGCCAGCGCAGTCTCGCCGTACAAGGCGTCGCGAGCCAGGCGCGAATCGATGATGCCGAAAAGGCGTTCAAGGTCGCTGAGGCCGAACTCCGCGAGCAGACCGCGAAGCTTGCGCGCGCAGAGCGCGATCTCGATCGAACCGAAATTCGCGCTCCCTATCAGGGGCGGGTGCGCTCGGAGCAGGTCGACGTCGGGCAGTTCGTGAGCCGCGGAGTACCCATTGGGAAGCTCTACGCGACCGATTACGCGGAGGTGCGCTTGCCGCTGCCCGATCGCGACCTGTTCTACCTGGACATCCGGTTCGACCTCAGTGGCGAAAAAGCGGGACCAGACGACGATCCGACGCAAAACCAACTCGGACCGGAGGTTGAGCTGCGTGCGGAGTTCGCGGGTCAACCGCGAACCTGGGTCGGACGCATCGTGCGAACCGAGGGCGAGATCGATGCGAAGAGCCGCATGGTGCACCTCGTCGCGCGTGTCGAAGATCCCTATGGCCAGATCGGAGCGATTGGTTCGGCACCTCTCGCCGTCGGTCTCTTCGTTGAAGCCGAAATCCAGGGCCGGAAGGTCGAGAACGTTTACGTGCTGCCGCGCACGGCCCTGCGAACAGATGTCGGCATCGATCTCGTCTACGTGGTGGATGCCGGGGATCGGCTGCGCTTCAAGAACGTCGAGGTCCTTCGCGCCAATCGCGACGACGTCGTCATCGGTGGTGGTCTCCAACCGGGCGATCGGGTCTGTGTGTCGCCGCTGGCAGCCGCCGTCGATGGGATGGCGGTGCGAATCATCAGCGGCCCGGAGGACGAAGGCCGTCTCGGTCAACAGCAGCAGCCTACAGCGGGCGCGGGCGGGCTCGATTCCGCGATGGCTCAGAGGCCGAAGTGAACGGCGCGATCGAATGGTTTGCGCGCAACTCTGTCGCCGCGAATCTGCTGTTGTTGCTGATCGTCGTGGGTGGCCTCGTTGCGCTCCCCTCGATCCAGCAAAAGATCTTCCCGGACATCGACGTCGACATCATCACGGTCTGGGTGCCTTATCTCGGGGCTGCTCCCGAGGAGGTCGAAGAAGGCGTCTGTGTTCGCATCGAGGAGGAAATCCAGGGGATCGACGGCATCGAGACGATCAAGTCGAACGCCGCAGAGGGCGCGTGCAATGTTTCGGCGGAGTTGGTCTCGGGCTATCCGATCGACCGCGCACTGAGCGAGATCAAGAATGCGGTCGATTCGATTTCTACCTTTCCGGTCGACACCGAAAAGCCGATCGTAAGCCACGTACAGCCCCGTCGGAACGCGCTCCAGATCGCACTCTTCGGTGATGTCGCCGAGCGCGCCCTCAAGATCTACGGCGAGCGCATGCGCGACGAGATCTCCGCACTGCCCGACGTCACTCAGGTCGAGTTGTCGGGTGCGCGAAATTACGAAATTTCGGTCGAGGTCTCCGAGGAAACGCTGCGTCGGCACGGCCTGACTCTCGACCAGGTGGCATCAGCGGTGCGCCGAGGTTCTCTCGATCGGCCGGGCGGATCGATCAAGACCGCGAGTGGCGAAGTGATGCTGCGCACCAAGGGGCAGGCGTACACGAAGCAGGAGTTCGAGCGCATCGTCGTCGTCACCCGAAACGACGGGACGCGGCTGCTGCTCGGAGAGGTCGCAGACGTCATCGACGGCTTCGAGGAAGACGATCAGTACGCGACCTTCGACGGTGCGCCAGCGGTCTTGATTCGCGTCTATCGCATCGGCGATCAGAAGGTCCTCGATCTCGTAGCGCGCGTGAAGGAGTGGGTGTCCCAGGCGAGTGCGCGACTGCCCGAGGGGCTCAAGATCGAGGTCTGGCGGGACGGTTCACAGACACTGCGCGATCGCCTCGACATCTTGATCCGCAACGGAGTCAGCGGTTTCATTCTCGTGTTCAGCGTGCTCGCGCTCTTTTTGCGCCTGCGGCTCGCCTTCTGGGTCAGCATCGGTGTGCCAGCTTCGTTCGCCGGTGCGCTTGCGCTGTTTCCGTTCTTCGACATTTCGATCGATGTGATTTCGCTGTTTGCGTTCATTCTGGTTCTCGGGCTGCTCGTCGACGACGCCATCGTGGTCGGTGAGAATGTGCACCGCCATCAGGAAAGCGGGGACGATGCTCATGTCGCGGCGATCCGCGGGACACAGGAAGTCGCCACACCCGTCATTTTTGGAGTGCTGACGACGGTAGCGGCGTTCATGCCGCTGCTGGTGTCGCCCGGCCATTACGGTCAGGTCTTCAGCGCGATCGGTCTCGTCGTCGTCCTCTGCCTGTTGTTTTCGCTGATCGAGTCCCAGCTGATCCTGCCCGCTCATCTCGGCCACATGAAGATCGTGCGGCGATCCGCTTTGGATTCGAGCGAGCCGAGAAGCGCGGGCGTCGGCTGGCGGTTTCGGATGCGGGAAATCGCCCGCTGGTGGCGTCGACTGCAGCGAATCATCGGTGGGAGTCTCGAACGCGTCGCGAATCATCACTACAAGTCCGCGCTCGCGGTGGCGCTGGAATGGCGCTATGCGACGTTGGCAACCGGTGTCGGAATCTTGATGATCGCCACCTCACTCGTCCGGTTTGGTCACATCGAGTTCAATTTCTTCCCGCCCATCGAGAGTGACTATGTGACCGCGCGGATCGTGATGCCGCCCGGAACCGCGATCGATACGACTGCCGCCGCGGCTCAGGAGGTCGCATCGGCTGCGCGCCGGATGAAGGCGGCTTTGGACGCGGAGCTGGACATCGGTGATCGATCCCTCGTAAAGCACATCTTCGTGACCGTTGGCGAGCAGACCAACAATCAACACGGGCCCGCATTCGTGATTACGGGAGGCGGCACCAATCTGGCTGAAGTTGCGATCGAACTCGCGGGTGCAGACATCCGGCCGATCGCGGCATCCGTCATCTCACAGCGCTGGCGCGACGAGACGCCCCCCATTCCGGGTATCGAGGAGCTCCGCTTCGATTCGGTGTTGTTTTCCCGGGGAGATCCGATCGACATCCAGCTCGCAGCGCCCGACGTCTCCGAACTCGAGACGGTGGCCGATCGGTTGAAGTTGCGCCTCTCCGAATACTCCGGCGTGACCGACATCGCGGATTCGTTCCAGGACGGCAAGCACGAGGTCAAATTGTCGCTGCTGCCGAGCGCCGAACCCCTCGGGATCACCTTGGAGGATCTGTCTCGTCAGGTGCGTCAGGCCTTCTACGGTGCAGAAGCGCAGCGTATCCAGCGCGGACGCGACGACATTCGCGTCATGGTGCGCTATCCGCGCGACCAGCGCCGTTCGCTCGCCGACCTCGACAATTTGCGAATTCGAACACCCGAAGGCGGCGAGGTTCCCTTCTACGCGGTGGCGCGCATCGTGCGCGGGCGTGGCTACGCGACGATCAACCGCGCCGACCGCAGGCGCGTGATCAACGTGACGGCCGATGTCGATGACGAAGTTGCGAATGCGAACGAAATCCTGGCCAACCTCAAGAGCGAATTCATGCCGACGCTGCTGGCCGATTATCCGGGCCTCAGCTACGACCTCGAGGGAGTGCAGCGCGAGCAGAAGAAGACCATCGAGGCGCTGAAAACCGATGCGATGTTCGCGCTCGTACTGATCTTTGCACTGCTCGCGGTTCCGCTGCGCTCCTATGGGCAGCCCCTGATCATCATGGCTGTGATCCCATTCGGCCTCGTTGGTGCAATCGCGGGCCACCTCATCATGAACATGAATCTCTCGATGATGTCGGTCTTTGGTGTCGTCGCGCTCTCCGGAGTCGTCGTCAACTCGAGCCTCGTACTCGTTCACTACGTAAATCAACGACGCAGCGAAGGGATCGCGTTGGGCGATGCCGTTCGGGAGGCCGGTGTGGCCCGCTTCCGGCCGATTGCGTTGACTTCGATGACGACCTTTGCAGGGCTCACTCCGCTGCTGCTCGAGAGCAGCGTGTCGGCGCAGTTCTTGATCCCGATGGCGATTTCGCTCGCATTCGGCGTGGTGTTCGCGTCGTCGATCTCACTCTTCCTGGTGCCGAGCCTCTATCTGATCCTCGAAGACGTGAAGCAGCGCTTGATCCAGGGGATCGAATGGATGAGCCACTCGCTTCGAAGCGCTTGAAATCGATCGCTGGACGCGCTGATCCTATTGCCCGATCCATTGCTGCAACCGCTGCCGACTGCGCTTCCAGAGCAGCGGTTGAATGCCGAGCCAGACCCGGATCGGTAGTTTCCAATGGCGGCGTGGTGCTGCGCAGAAAGCCTTGATGGCGTAATGCCGCGCTGTTTCTCGATGCCCCGCAACCAGGGCGCGATTGGCCCAGATGGCCCAGACCGTATCGGGTG
>JAHEEJ010000254.1 GCA_024640705.1 Deltaproteobacteria bacterium | reverse complement strand
TTCGCCGGCCAGTCGCGGGTCGCGCAACAGCGCCGCGTCTACGCCGCGATCAGCCATCTCATGAAGGGCGAAACAGCGCCGGTTCACGCCATCGACAAGATGGAAATCCTGATCCCTTAGTCGGCGAATCCTGCGGATTCGCTTGGCTCCTGGCTGGAGTCGCGCTCCTAGCTGGTTTCCGCGAGTGATTCTTCCCGGGTCATCAAGCGGCCTGCTCCGCCAAGGGCCGTGCAGCAGAGTGCCGCTGCCCGTGCAGCGAGTTCGATCGTTCTCTCGAGTGTCCAGCCACGCGACAGGCCGGCCGCGAAGGCGCCGTGAAAAACATCCCCCGCGCCGGTCGTGTCCACGACGGAAACCGGCCGAGCTGCGAAGCGGCGCACGCGACCCGCTTCGAGATAGAGACCTCCCTCCGCACCCAGCGTCACGACGGGAGTGCCGCCAAACCGATCGGCCATTTCGAACATCGCGCGCTGCGGATCTCCCGCTGCAATGAGTTCCGCGAACTCGAGTGGGACCACCGGGAAATCGACGTAGGGCAACAACTCGAGGACCGCGGGGCTGGGTCGATGGAAATCGCCGACCACCGAAGCTCCCACCTCCCGCGCTTTCACAACCGCGCGCAACGCCTGCTCGGGAAAGTGTCCATCCACGAGCAGGGTGGCGTTCGAATCGATCGCCGCCAGGTCGAATTCGGGGGCATCGCGCTCGAGCGCGCGTCGATCCGGCACGATGAAACGCCGCTCTCCGCTATTTCGCTCGACGAGCACCACAGCGACCGTCGTCTCGGCATCGGGTGAGATCACGAGCCGCTCGGTCTTCACCCCGATCTCTTCGATCGATCGCCGCACGAAGCGGCCGTCGGCGTCGTCGCCGAGCATGGAAAGCAGGTGCGCCTCACAGCCGAGCATCGCGGCCTGCGAGATCGCCGTCCCAAGCATGCCGCCAGGTAGAACCAGACGCTGGGTAAATCGGATGCGCGTCTCGGCAAAATCGAGCCGCTCGACGACATAGACGTGGTCGATCACGCACAATCCGAGACCGACGACTTTTTCGTTCGCCACGGCCACTCTCCAGCCGTTCGCAACGGCAACACCAGGCCGATGGCAACGGCACCTACCAACCGCGCGTTGCTTACCGGAATCGACGCGATTCCGCTACGCTTCGCCGACTCCTGAATGAGCCGTGAAGCGGAGCCACCGCGCGTCGAGCACCTGGGCCCTGGGATTGGAGATCTCAGTATGAGCGCACTGCTGCTGCTCTCGATCGCTTTGTACCTCGCTGCCCTGGCGGGTTACACGGTGCTCTGGAACCGCAGCGGTGAGACCCGCGTCGGACTCTTCGGCGCGCTCTTCCTCCTGATCGCGATCCATCAGTCCGTTACGGCGTGGACGAGCTGGAACGATCCTCTCGGTTGGAACATCGCTTCCTTGGAGCGACTGCTCGGCCTCGCGGTCGGAGCCCTGGGGGTGCTCACCGTGGTCGCGCTCTGGCGCACGCTCGCGGAGCGCGAGCGGGCCGAAAAACTCCACTGGGACAGCATGGAAACCGTGCGCATCATCGACGAGCTCAACGAAAACGACTCCATGTCGTTCGACGCCAAGATCGCCAAATTGCTCGAAATGGGAGCCGCCCGATTCGCCCTCCCGGTCGCGATGGTTGCACGAGTCCGCGAGGGTCGATACGAGGTCGTCGCAATTCACGCCCCCGAAGACTTTCCGGTCATTCCGGGCGCCGTCTTTCCACTCGAAGAGACCGTCTGCAAAAACATCGTGGATTCAGATCGTCCGATTGGCATCGAGCAGATCCCAGAATCAGACGCGGTGGGATCCCGCGAGCGCGCCGCATTCGGATTTGGCGCCTACCTGGGCGCGGCAATTCGGGTCGACGGAACCACCTATGGAACGCTCAGCTTCGCGAGCTTCGAACCGCGAACCGATCGCTTCAGCGGAACGGAAAAAGACCTCATCCGCCTGATGGCCCAGTGTGTCGGAACTGAGATCGCGCGGCGCGACGGAGCGAAAGCCTCCGTCGAAGGCCCGGCTCTCACGGCGCTTGCGCACGCACCAGCAGTTGCACACCAGGCGCGCGTGGATGAGCCCGAAGCAGCAGCCAGCAACGAAACCGCTTCACTTCCCCGGAATCGTTCCGATCAGTACGTAGGGCGCGTGATCGATCCCAATCGGATCCTGCAGCGCATCGGGAACGAACTGCGAACGCTGGCGGGAGACTCGGTGAATTTCGAAATGAAACTGGATCCCAGCCTCGGCTTTGCGGCTGCGCAGAACGTGCCCCTCAAGGCCATCGCCCGCACCCTGGTGATGAATGCCCGAGACGCGATGCCAGAGGGGGGTGAGCTGGTCATCGAATCCGCCAACCTCGAAATCGCTGGCGGCGAATCGGGCCAGATGCAGGCCGTGGCGCCGGATCGTTACGTAACGATCTCATTCAGGGATAGCGGAGCAGAGCCCGACGCAGACGCGCTGGCCCGACTCTTCGATCAAGCCCCTCCCGACGTCGAACAACCGAACGGCCAACGCAGACTCCCGCTCTCGACCGTGTACCGGGTACTCCAGATCTGCGGCGGCGATCTCTCCGTGAAGGTCGAGCCGGGCCGCGGATCAACCTTCACCGTCTTTCTGCCGCGGGCCCGCGAGCAGGTGCGGGCGCTGCACAAGGAAGCCCCTGCCCTCACACCGTTGATGCACAGCCCGACTTCTCGCTAACGGGTACCGAATGATCTCACTCCGATCAGGCATTGCGCTGCTGGTGTTGTTCGCGGCCCTGCCCGTGGCCGCCGCCGAGACGGACGGCCAGTTCGCCTCGGGGGTGGTCTTCCACGACCGCAATGCCAACGGTGCGCGCGACGCTTTCGACTTCGGTGTTCGGGGGGTCTCCGTCTCCAATGGGCGCGACGTCGTGCAAACGGATTGGCGAGGCCGCTACCGGATTGCGGTCGGCGATGACACGATCCTCTTCGTCATCAAACCGGGGGGCTGGGCAACACCGGTCGACGACAACGGCCTGCCCCGCTTCTACTACATCCACAAACCCGAGGGCTCACCGACGGACCTCGCCTACCCGGGCGTATCCCCCACCGGTCCGCTGCCGGAGCAGATCGACTTTCCCCTCTACCGCCAACGGGAGCCGAGCTCCTTCCGAGCGATCCTCTTCGCAGATCCCCAACCCTACACCCTCGACGAGTTGGATCTGTTCAATCGCGACATCATCGAAGAGGTGATCGGAACAGAAGCCGCATTCGGCATGACGCTCGGAGACCTCGTCGGAGATGATCTTTCGCTCTTCGAGCCGATCAACCAGGCGATCGGCCAGATCGGTATTCCGTGGCACAACGTGATCGGAAACCACGACATGAACTATCACGCCGAGACGGACCGGCACTCGGACGAAAGCTTCGAACGCGTCTACGGACCACCGACCCATGCCTTCGCTTATGGGAAGGTTCACTTCATCGTCCTCGATGACGTCGTGTACGACGGCCGGAGGGACGAAGAAGGAACCGAGGGGCCCTATCGAGCCGCGATCTCGGAAGATCAACTGGCCTTCGTCGAAAACTACCTGAAGACGGTTCCGCGCGATCGGCTCGTCGTGTTGGCGATGCACATTCCGTTCGAGGGTCCGACCCACAGCGTTGCCAACCAGAGGGCCTTGTTCGAGATCCTGAAGGACCGGCCCCACACCGTATCGCTGGCCGGACACACCCATTATCAGGAAAGCCGCTTCTACGGCCCCGAAGCGGGCTTCGACGGCCCGCAGCCACACCACCAATTGACTTCTGTGACCGCCTCTGGGAGTTGGTGGCTCGGAGCGGCCGACGAAGTCGGCATCCCCCACGCCACGATGCGCTGCGGTGCTCCCAACGGTTATTCGATTCTCGAATTCGACGGCAATCAATACTCGATCCAGTTCAAAGCCGCGCGCAGGTTGGCCGATCATCAGATGAACATCATCGCCCCGCGCGCCACGTCCTCCGAAACTGCCGCCGCGACCGAAGTCCTCGTCAACGTCTTCAGCGGCTCCGAGCGAACCCGGGTCGAAATGCGACTGGGAGTGACGGGCGACTGGATTCCTCTACAGCGGGAAGCCCGCGAAGATCCCCACTACCTGGCCGCCATCGAGCGCGATCTGCTGAGAAATCCGCGACCTCGTTTCTTCCTGCCACCCGCGATCCAATCGCCACACCTCTGGGTGGGCACCCTCCCCGCAAATCCACCGATCGGAACCCACACGGTCGAAGTGCGCGTCACCGACATGTACGGCCAGGTATTCCACGCGCATCACGTGATCCGGATCGAATAGAGGCAATTCCGCAGCCAAGATCACCAAGAGCCGAACGCTTGAATCCGCCCGGCCCACCCATTCGATCATGTTGTGCAACTTAATATCCAATTTGAAGTGCAACACGCGCGAGACTGCGTGGAATCGGACTTCCAGATGATCGCAGTGATCTGGCTTGAGCGGCCGGATGTGACGCCAGGTTCCTGGACGTTAGGCGCTCGCGCGTGATTAAAGTGACCGGATCGGCGTGTCGATTCCTGGTGAATGGAGGAACGAGAACCCATCGAGCGCGCTTTCTTTCGGGAGGCCGGCGACGGTACCACCGTCTTCTTCCCGTGGGGGTTGGCTCATCGCGGATACCGGCTGACGGACGAGCGCGCAAAAGAGAAGGCCTCGCGCGCGGCTTCGTTTTTGCTCGGTTCGGTAATCGGCATCGGTACCTGGATCGCCTACGCGCTCCAGCCAATCCTCGATTCCGAGGCGGCTGGCCTCGCCGAAGCCCTCGACGCCCTGGCCGCACCGGGCGCAGTCCTGCTACTCGCTGTCGTAGCGTACGCGTTGTGGATTTCACGGTTCGTCGAACAGTTTCCGGATAGCGATCTCCAGATCTCCCGCGAGGAGCGGTTGCGCGAGGCTTCCAACGCAATCGAGCCGCGGAAGGTTGCGCTGATTGGCAGCATGATTTGCGGCCTGAGTGCCCTTGCGATCTGGATCCAGCCGCGGACGTGGTGGCTCTGCTTGCTCGGACTAGCCATTGGCATTGGTGCACTTTTCTGGAGCTCTCTGCTCAAACGAGCCGGATCCGACCCGTTGGCCTAGCAGCCGCCTGCTCCGGTGCTGATTCCCCTGGGAAATTCCAGGCGCCCAATATTCTTCGAGCCCAATCGATCCGTGATACGATCTGCCAGCGAGCGCTCCTGCCCGAAACCAACGATTCAGCTGTTCGGTACAGCCGAGCACCCAGGCGCCAGGAGGATCCCATGTCCGACCGGGTTTCCATTTCAATCGACAGCGAGGGAATCGCCGACGTCCGGTTGAATCGGCCGGACAAGATGAACGCCTGCGACCTCGAGATGATCG
>JAHEEJ010000022.1 GCA_024640705.1 Deltaproteobacteria bacterium | reverse complement strand
TCGGTTTCACCGGGGGAGATCGGCGTCATCGGCGCAGCCGCCGACTTGAGCATCATGTCCCCGATACCACGCTCTGCGAAGGGGATCGAAGCGCCGCTCTCCGTGATCGAACGCACCTTGCCAAGTTTTACACCGGCCAGCGCGGCGAGTTCTTCCGCACGCTGACGGGCATCTTCGACGGCGGCCTTGCGAGCGTCGGCTTCGTACTGTTCCGGCTCGTCGACCGTGAAGGAGATGCCGCTGATACGAGCGGCGTCACCCCCGGCCTCAGTCGCACCATCGAGCACTTTCGAGACCGAGTCGAGGTTCCGAACCTTGACGGAGACGCGATTGCTGACCGTGTAGCCGTTGATCTCGGGTTGCTCGTCGCGTCGGTGCTGATACCGAGGTTGAATGTTGAAAGAAAGCGTCTTGATGTCGTCGCTGCGGACAGAGTTCGCGTCGAGCGAAGAGCGGACGGCCTTCATCGCCGTAGCAGCTCCAGATCGAGCCGCTGCGACGGTCGGCGCCGTCACCTCGACGCCGAGTGTGAGCAATGCGATGTCGGGCACGACGACGACGCTGCCGTGGCCGCTCACGGAAATGCCGGTCTGATACGGCTGGCTGACGACGAGATCGGTCACTCGGTTGTCGCCACAGGCTGCTGCTAGCAGCGCGACGGCGATCAGTGCGATGGCAGTAGAGCGGATGAGAGCCATTCCTGTCCTCCCGGATCGTTGGTCGACTAGGATGCCGGTTTCGAGCCTCCAACGCTCGCCCACGAATCTGCCCCAGCTACGGCGATCTGACCATTGCCAACGCGCAGCCTGTTTCTCCTATCATCGGGCGATATGAATCAACTCGAGCGGCTGTTCTTTGACAAGACTTCGAGTGCGAATCTGCAGTTCGATTCGCTCGATGGGCTGCGCGGGATTGCGGTTCTATTCGTCGTCCTGAG
Source organism: Deltaproteobacteria bacterium (assembly GCA_024640705.1). Taxonomy (GTDB): domain Bacteria; phylum Myxococcota_A; class UBA9160; order UBA9160; family SMWR01; genus JACZVU01. The sequence goes on along the minus strand of JAHEEJ010000022.1, from coordinate 19,012 downwards.
TCACCTCAGCAACGCCGGGCTCAACTTGATGCCGGTGCTCAACTTTGCAGGCTCGGGAAAGTACGGGGTATTCCTCTTCTTCGTACTCAGTGCCTTCCTGCTGACCTTCCCATTGATCGGACGCACCGCACAGCAGTTCAGCGATGGGGGCTTCTGGTTGGGCTATGCGCTGCGGCGCGTGCTCCGGATCTTCCCGCTCTACATCGTGGTACTGCTCGTCAGCTACCTGTTCTCCACTCGTCATCCCACCCCGTACGTGATCGAGTTGTCCGGCACGGAGCTTCTCGATCACCTGACGTTGCAAGCCGGGAAGTCGCTCTACTGGACCGTGCCCGTCGAGTTCAAGTACTACCTCGTCCTGCCTTTCGTGGCCGCCGGCTTCGCCCTACTGCTACGCCGTCGCCTCCGGTGGGGTCTGGGCTGCGTGGTCGCCGTGCTGGCCGCACTGCACGGGCTCTGGCCAGCACGCGAGTCGGAACTGAACACGGTCGAGCTCGTCCCCTATCTGCCGATTTTTCTGCTGGGATCGCTGGCCGCATTCGCCCACTGGAAGATTCAGCAGCGCGGCGGCATCGAGTCGCGGACGCTGCGAGCGAGCTTCGAAGTCTTGGCGCTGGCCTGTTTCCTCGCTGTCATCAGCCTGGTTCCGAGCTTTTGGAACGCACTTCCGGGCCGGAACGTGAATTCGTTCCACTTTCACCAGGCCTTCCTGCTCTTCGGATTTCTCTGGTCGGTCTTCGTGGTCGCCTACCTGAATGGCATCGGTATTTTTCGCTGGCTGCTGGCGACCCGACCGCTGCGCTATATCGGCGTGGTCAGCTTCAGCGTCTACCTGTGGCATATCCCGATCCTCACGCTGGCCGGGAATCACCTGCGCGCCGACCCGGCGCTCGTCGCGCTCGCGGTAATCGCGCTCGTCCTGGTGCTTGCGGGAGTCTCCTACCTCTTGATCGAGCGCCCGTTCACCCGGACGCGCTTCGCGCGCAAGCTCATCGCCCTGCCGGCCTCCTGGGGCAATCCGGCGTAGAAGCAGAATCTTCGTCGCCACTCAGACACCTATCAGTGTCGGTTAACGAGCATCGAGGTTTGTACGGACGAGCCCCGTCGAACTCAGATATTCGTTCGACGCAATCCCGCTCTGTCGCTAGAAGCGATACTGAAGCCCAACGGACCACACGACCTGCTTGAACTTGTCTAGTTGGCCAGTTGGCAGCAGGTAAGATCCGTCGGCGACAAAGCCGAATTTCTCATTCACATAGAAGTCTAGACCACCGCCCAGGCGCGCCACGAAGGCGTCTCCGCTGGTTCTGAGGCCAAAACCCACTTTGTCGTCCCCGTTGAGGTGCATCACGCCGACTCCGGCCAGTAGAAACGGCTGCACACGACCCGTGAGCAGGTAGGCCTTCAGGTTTCCCGTAAACGTCAGCGTCTCGACCTTGTAGGCATCCAGCTTGTTCGCGATGACGTCGACCTCGACAGTCGCTTTCGAGAACCAGAGAAGTTGGGCCTCAGCGGCGAGATGCGGAAGAAACCGGTAGCCGGCGCGGACGCCGAGACCCAGCGGTTTCTCGATCTCGAGCGGGAAGGAATAGCCGAGAGCCGTCAGGCTGTCCTTAACCTCCTGTTTCACGTCGGTATACCAGGAGCCCGCCATATTCACGCCGACATAGAAGCCATCGCGCGCAAAGCCTTCGTCCTCGATCCCCGATGTCTCGACCCGCTCGGGTTCGGGTTCGGGTTCCGGCTCGGGTTCGGGCTCGGGCGCAGGCTCGGGCGCGGACTGTACGATGGGCGCCGCTTCGATTTCGGGTTCGGGCTCGATTTCGTCAGCCTGCGCGGGAATTGCGAAGAATAAGAGGACGAGCAGCGCAGCAAAACAAGCCATGGCTCGAAGGCCGAATGCGTCGCTACCGCGCGCAGCGCAGCGCAGCGCTCGAGCGAGCCTCGGCGATTGCACGGATGCGCCCCTGCCGGATCGAATCAAAAGCGTCGAAAATACAATGGCGCGTGACATGGAAATTCTCCTTCGGGGAGCCGTGTGTTCAAAACGATCCGGCTGCGATCTCTCGATCCGCTCTAGTCACTCCGGTGCGGTACGGCGATTCGAAGTCGCCTGGCCTTTTCGTAACCGACCATGGGGCAGCATATTGCACGAACATTCCTATTCAACTCACGACGCACTATACCCGCCGGCATTATTTTGGGCGAATTTCTGGAGCCGCTGGAGTGCCCGATTCAGACGGATCGCGAGCGCTGATGTGCGCGGTGGGCAACCCCTCCCGAACGGCCTCGCAAGCTTCCTTTGCGCCCGAATGCGGCTTTGAGGGCAATTCTGGTAGCGAAGGATCCAAAGCGGCGGATCGCAGCCAGAAGGCCCGTGACGCCCTCCCGAAGCCTCACACGCCCAGTTTTCCAGCGCCATCGGCAGCCTCGAGCGGAACCGGCAATCCGCCGCCCGATCTTGCGGTAGGCTTCGCGCGACGGACCAGACCAGCTCTCGCAAAGGGCGAAGGAAGGAAAAATCTGATGAGGATTCTGCAGTTAGGTGTGGGTTCAGTGGGCGAGGTCACGGCGCGAACGGTGGCCGGCGAGCCCGAAGTCAGTTCGGTGGTTCTGGCAGACATCGATGAGCAGCGAACGACAGAGATCGCCGCAAAGCTCCCCGCCGGCAAGGTTCAGACGCTGACGCTCGACGTCACGGATCGCAAAGCATTGCTTCGAGCGCTGAAGGGTGTCGATTTCGTGATCAACGGCCTGACCCCCGATGTCAACATGGATCTCATGGACGCCTGCCTCGAGACGGGCACCCACTACATGGACATGGCGGCCGCCGGTCCGCGCAACGTGGTCGGCACGGCCGACCTGGACGAGGAGTTCGCGCTCGACGCGAAGTTCAAGCAGAAGGACCTCTCGGCGCTCGTCTGCTTCGGCATCGATCCGGGCGCGAGCGATGTGTTCGCACGCACCCTCTACGATCAGCTCGACACGGTGGAGAGGCTGACGGTATTCGACGGAGACAATGCGACCGCGGACGGCTACAAGTTCGCTGCGGCGTTCTCACCGACGACCATGATCGAAGAGTGCCTGATGCTGCCGCCGATCGCGTTCGAAAACGGCCGGCGCATTCTACGCAAGCCGCTGAGTCACTCGAAGGAGTTCGAATTTCCGGCGCCGATCGGCAAGCTGAAGGTCTGGAACGTCGACCACGAAGAGTCGCAGCTGATGCCCATGTTCCTCGCCGGCAAAGGCCTGCGCGACGCCGACTTCTTCATCGCGCTCGACGACGACTGGGTGAATCTACTGCTCACCTGGCGCAATCTCGGCTTCGATCACAACCAGGAGATCGAGCTCGGTGATGCCCGATTCCGGCCGCTCGACCTGCTGGTGTCGCGCCTGCCGAAATCGATCGACCTGATCGGCAAACTTCACGGCTACACCTGTGTCGGCACGCTGGCCGAGGGCAGCCTGGACGGCAAGCCCGTGCGGCGATTCATGTACCAGATGACCTCGCACGACGAAGCCTTCGCGAAGCACGCGGTGCAGGGAACCGGCTGGCAAACGGGCGTGCCGGCGGCATGCGCTGCGATCATGTTCGCCAAAGGTTTGATTCCCGAGCGAGGCATTCTGGCGCCGGAGTGCATCGACCCGCAACCCTTCCTCGAACTGATGACGCGGCACGAGATGCCGTGGCACGTGATCGACCTGCCGCCCTGCGACTGAGCGCCCCGCGGCGCTATCGATCGAACCGGCGACTCAGGGGGCTGTGCTGGACGGGCCAGATGCCCGTTTCCAGCGCGCGGCGGCCGTCGAAGACCAGGTAGCTCTTGCCGCCGTAATGCGGCAGCGGCCGCAGCAGTGCCTCGAGGGCTGCGGCGTCATCCGCCGCGATCACCAGTAGCGGGGCGCCGGTGCTCTGGCGCGCGGCCCAGACCCGGGCCGTTCCCCGGCCTGCGAGGCTCTCGGGCACACCGTCGAGCCCGACGCGGGAAAGAAATGATTCCAGCTGCGGTGTGGTACCGATGACCAACAGTGGATTCGGCTCGAGTTCCGATGCATCGGCGGACCCGAAGCGCGCCGTCGTATCCAACAGGCGTTCGGCGAGCTGCCGCGCCATCTGCTCTGCACCGGCAGACTCGGCAACGACGATCGTCAGCGCATCTTCGGCCAACGTCACGTCGCGCAGGATGCTCGGCGCCTCCCCCGGCATTAGGCGACGGAACAGATCGTGCGCGGGATCGAGGTGAACCGCGGACGGCGCTGCCTCGGCGACCAGCGTGGCCGGCGTTTCCGCGCCTTCCAATGAGATCTGGCGGTGCAGCGGGCCGGCGTCGGTATCGATCACCACGGGGACCGTCAGCCGGTAGGCCGGGGGGTCTTGGCGAACGATCAGCGTGACCCGGAATGCGTCGCCTTCACCCGACACCTGGACGTCGCCGAGGTTCAAGCGCGGCGCACCCACCCGTTCCAGCCACTGTTCGAAAAACCACGCGAGGTCGCGACCGGCCGCGGACCCAAAGGCCTGACGAAGCTCGGCCCAGCCGGCGATGCGAAAGCGCTGCTGTTGCCAGAACAGGCGAAGGCCCTTGAAAAAGACTTCGTCGCCGAGCTCTCGGCGCAACATGTGAAAGATGAACGCGACTTTGTTGTAGCCGACGACCTGACCGGCATCGTGACGCTTGCCGACAAATGCGGTGACCGGAACGTCGCGTCCGGCGGGCAGAGCCGCAAAGTCCCGCAGCCAGGCGAGGCGCATCTCCTGCGCGCGCTCCGCGCCCTCCCCCTCCGCCAGCGCGTAGTCGGCCATGTAGGTCGTCAGACCCTCCGCCCAGTTTCCCGTCGCATAGTCGATCGCGATGCCGTTGCCCCACCAATTGTGCAGCACTTCGTGCGCCAGAGAACGGCCGCGCATGAACGGCAGCGGTAGCACGGTGCGACCGACATAGGTGAGGTTCGGAAAGCCCAACCCGACGGGAAGCGGAGACGAAATGACGTGGAAGTTCGGAAATGGATAGGGGCCGATCGCTTCCTGGTAGCGCTGCAGGAAGCCCCCTGAATCGCGCAGGTAGTCGGTGGCGAGGCCGGCGAGCTCGGAGTGGAAATAGGTCCGGATGCGCACACCATGGCTGCCCTGCTCCTGTACGGTGTAGGGACCGGCGAACAGCGCCGGCGGCTCGGCGGGATAGTCCGCCGCAAAGACCGCGCGATTGACCGCCTCGCCGAGAACCTCTTCCTCCAGGCGCCCGCTGGACACCGCCCGAAAAGGGACCGGCACTTCGACGGTCAGGCGAAACGCCGTCCAGTCGTCATCGGTCACGGGGAACCAGCCGGCGTAGCCCGACAGAAAGCTGCCCTCCGCGCCGGATGCCGCCGGGGGTACGGCGCGGCGTTGGTCGTCCGGCGGTAACGGCGGCACCACACCGCGCAACCGCAGCTCCACCCGATGGGCGCCGGTATCGGGCAGCGGTACGCGCCAGACGCCGGCGCGATCGGTGGCTGTGGCCGAGTCGCCATCGAGCGACACGCGCTCGACCTCCAGCCACGCGGCGAGCTGGAACACCAATGCGTCCCGGCCGCGAACGGTCAAGACGTCGGTCACCGCAAGCTCGCCGCTGGTCGGATCGAGCTTTGCGTCGATGACGTGCTGAACCGGAGCGGCGGCGTTGCCGGCGGCGAGGCACGGGCCCGCGACCACGGCCGCGGCGAAAGCGGCGGTGCAGCAGAGTCGGATCATTCGGGGGTGTCGAACACAGTGGGGAACTTGGCGACGAAATCGATCTCCTCTCCGTCGCGCCGGACGCTGAGCGGCAGCCACGTGCCGGGCGCCTGGCGTTGCACGATCTCGATCAGATCGGCCAGCTTCGCGATCGGGAAGCCCGCCGCTTCGACCACGACGTCACCCTTCTGCAGCGCGATCGCCTCGGCGATGCTGCCCTCCATCACTCCGTTGATCTGCACACCCTCATCGGTCATCGAAAGCATGACGCCCAGCAGCGGCTTGGGCCGCGCAGTCACGACGCTGACCGTGGGCTCGATGACGAAGATCGTATCGGCCAGATCCGCGGGCAGCCCGTCGCAGGTCGCCTCGCGCTCGATCGGCAACAAGACGGCGGCATCCGGAATTCCCAGATCGGCCAGTTGATGCGGCACGCCGTATCCATACTCGAGGTGGCCGCGACCGAGGATGCCGACGATCAGTGAACCCGGCTGCTTCTGTCGCGCCGCGACGATGGCTTCGGCCATGGCTCGGTCCCACGTCTGTTGCGCGCTGACGAACTGTGCAAAATCGTCGCTCTCGAGAATCGATTCGATGTCGACGTCGTCCGCGGGCGCCTCGGCCTCGGCCGCGTCGGCTTCGCCTGTCGGCGCATCGCTCTCGGCCGCGGCTGCATTGACCTCGTCGGCAAGCGCATCGACTTCTTCCGACGGTGCCTCCACCTCGCTCGCCGATCCCTCGCCCTCGACCGAAACCGCATTGGCCTCGGCCTTGGGCAGATCGGCTTCATCCGCCGACTCGCTCTCGATCGCCGCCGCAGCGGCGTGCTTTTCCGCGGCTTCGCCTTCGGCCTTGGCCTGGTGCGGATCGCCGTTCTCCGGATTCTTGGCCATGTGCAATTGCTCGATGGCATAAACCTCGGCCAACGACTTGCGGTATTCGGGCGCAGGCGAAGCCGGGTCGGACAACCCGAGTCGCTCATCCGCGGGAATCGCCGGCCACCCTTCGCGCCTGACCCGCGCAACGAATTCCCGATCGACGTTGAGCGCGATCATCGGAATCCGGTTCTGCCGCGCGAAATCAAACAGTGGCAGATAGAGCGTCGGGTCGAAGCCCCAGACCTTCGCCCAGTCCGCCGCCTCGAGGAATGCGACGGGGTCGAGCTCGCCATTCACCCACTGGTCCAGGGCCGGCTGGACACGGCGCGGAAAACTCTCGAAGCCCAGGATCATGTTCGGATTGTGGCCGTGCAGAGCGGCCAGGGTGTGCAGCTGCCAGCGGTGGTGTTCGGCGTTGTCGTGGGACTCCCCCAGCAGGACGACCGCACGTTGCGCCAGCCCGGCCAGCAGCCGATCGGTTGCAATCGTCTCTTGGGACGCGGGATCGATCCAAGTCCCGACCGCGCCACAATTGCGCTGGTCCTCATCCAGCTTGTTCTCATCCAGGTGCGGATGGGCGCAGGCCGCCGACGCCAACACGCTAGCGGCCAACGCCGCGGTGGCCGCTGCCTTGAAGACCGAATGGAGTCGGTTCACCATCGCGGGTAGATCGCGCGCGTGCGCGCTGCCCACGAGGCTGTCGAAATTGTCGTTGCCGTCGCCGATTGTCTGCCCCGCCATCGCCGCCACGATATCGCGATTCCCAAACTCAGCCGACTCGGCCAGCTCGCCCTCCGCGAGCCCAAGGAGGTGGACACCCAGATCCCGCGGATGAGTCGCTCCACGGCGATCTTCCGTCCTACACGGATTTGCGTATTTTGGCCGCTCCGGCGGTCCGCGCGGGGTGTCCCGTTCCGATTCAACCGATTTCTCGCTATTTCAGCTCAACATTCCGTAAATTCTGATGTTTTATGCACCCGACGGGTCAAAAAAATCAGGCGCTGTCAGGCCGCGCCTCGTTCGACTCCGCACCCCGAAGCGCCTCGATCTCGCGGCTCACTGCCTCCGGAGAGCCGGTAAAGCGGGCCAGCACCGAGTAGAGCGCCGGCACCACGAAGAGGGTCAGCACCGCCGAGATCGCCACACCGAACACGACCACGATCCCGATCGGCTGACGCGACTCTGCGCCCGCCCCCGTCGCCAGCAGCAGCGGCAGTGCGCCGAAGGTGGTGCACGCACTCGTCATGAGGATCGGACGCAGTCGCACGCACGAGGCATCCACGAGCGCCTGCTGGAACGGTTGGCCGCGATCCCGCAACTGGTTTGCGAATTCGACGATGAGCACGCCGTTCTTCGCCGCCAGCCCGATCAACAGGATTGCCCCGATCTGGGTGAAGACGTTGACACTCGCGCCATACACCCACAGCCCGACGAGCGCGCCGGTAATGGCCAGCGGCACCGTCACCAGGATGATCGCGGGGTGCACGAAGCTCTCGAATTGCGCCGCGAGCACGAGGAACACGATCACCAACGCCAGCCCGAAGGTCAGCATCAGGCTGGTGCCCGTCTCCTCGAACTCGCGACTCTCGCCGTTCCAACTGATCCGCGCGCTCGCGGGCAACAGCTCATGAGCCTTGGCGCCGAGGGCGCTGATCGCGTCGCCCAGGTTGGCGCCCTCGGCCAGGGCCGCGTCCAGCGTGATGGCCCGCATGCGATCGAAGCGCCGCAGGCTGCTCGGGCCCGCTGCTTCCTCGAGCACCACGAGGTTCACGAGCGGGACGAGCTGCCCCGTCGTCTGGCTGCGCACGTAGAGATTGTTGAGATCATCGGGAGTCGCGCGTTGTTCGTCCTGGCCCTGGAGGATGACATCGTACTCCCGGCCGCGATCGACATAAGTGGTCACGTCGCGGCTGCCCAGCATGGTTTCGAGCGTTCGACCGACACTCTCGAGTGACACACCCAACGCTGCCGCGCGGTCGCGATCGACCCGCACCTGCATCTGAGGCTTGCGCTCCTGATAATCGCTATCCGGGCCATCGAGCTCGGGGATTTCGCGCATCGCTTCGAGCAGCAGATCACGCCAACCCTGGAGCTGCTCGTAATCGGGGCCCCCGAGCACCATCTCGACCGGCCGGCCGTCACCGCGAAGGCCGAGACTGCGCGGCATGAAGACGCTGGATCGCACTCCTGGAATTTCGTCCAACTGCTCGCGCAGCCGCGCGGCAATTTCCTGTGCGCTCTCTTTGCGCTCGTCCCAGGGTTTGAGCAGCACGATGGCGCGCGCGGTGTTGACCGCGGGAGAGCTCCACGAGCCGGGGATGCGCGTCAGAAAACGCATCACCGGGCCACTCTCGACCTCCTCGATCAGGAGCGTCTCCATCGCCCTCGCCTGCCGCTCCGTGTAGTTGAAACTCGCGCCTTCGGGACCGCGAAGCAGGATCGAGAAGGCGCCGCGATCCTCGGTAGGCGCGTACTCCGACGGCAGACCGGCCCACATCGCAAATGCGAGCACCGAAATCACCGCCGTGGCTAGCAGCGATTTGCCGGGGTGCGCAACGACGCTGGTCAGCGCCGCGCGGTAGCGGCGTTCGAGGCGCTCGAAAAAGCCGCTCCCACTCGACTTTGCTTCCGCCCCGTCTTCATCCGGATCTGCAGCTCGATGAGTGCGCCCAGCCGGGTCTTCGTGCAGCAACTTCGAACACATCATGGGCGTGAGCGTGAGCGCAACCAGACTCGAGAAGATGACCGCGGCCGCGAGGGTGATGCCAAACTCGCCAAACAGGCGCCCGATGTCACCCTGGATGAAAGAGAGGGGCACGAAGACGGCGACGAGCACCAGGGTCGTCGCCACCACCGCAAAGCCGATCTCGCGCGTGCCGTCCAACGCAGCGAGCAGCGGCGGCTCGCCGAGCTCGATGCGCCGGTGGATGTTCTCGAGCACCACGATGGCGTCGTCGACCACCAGGCCAATGGCGAGCACGAGCCCCAGCAGCGTCAGCGTGTTGATCGTGAAGCCCAGTGCGGCCATCACCATGAAACTGGCGACGATGGACACGGGCACCACCACGGCGGGCACCAGCGTCGCGCGCAGGTTGCGAAGAAAGAGGTGAATGACGACCAGCACCAGCGTCAGCGAGAAAGCGAGCGCCTTGACGACCCCGAACATCGACTCCCGGATGAATTCCGCGCGGTCGTAGTTGATCTCGAGTTTCATGCCCTCGGGCAGATCGGACTGCACGGCCTCGGCCTCCGCGAGCACGCCGCGCGAAACCTCCGTGGTATTGGCCTTCGAGAGTTGCTCGATCGCGAGCGAAACGGCCGGCACGCCGTTGGCGAGCGCCAGGTTGCGCTCGCTTTCCGCTCCCAAACTCACCGCAGCCACTTCGCCGAGGCGCACCAATTGCCCATCGCTGCCACGGCCCACCACCAGGCGCGAGAAGTCTGCGGCCGTGCGATAGCCGGTATCCGCACGCAGGGTGATTTCGCGCTCGCTCGACTCGAGGCGACCGGCGGGCAGCTCGACGTTCTCGGCGCGCAGCGCGGCCTCGACGTCCATCACGGTGAGACCGCGCGCAGCCATCGCCTCGCGATCGAGCCACACCCGCATCGCATAACGCCGACTGCCCGAAATCCGTACGCGCGCCACCCCGGGTACGGTCGAAAAGCGGTCGGTGAGGTAGCGCTCGGCGTAATCGGTGATCTCGAGCCCCGTCATGCGATCGGAGGTGAGGTTGAGGTACATCACGGCGCTGGTGTCATCGTCGACCTTGGCGATCTCCGGTGGGTCGGCTTCGTCGGGCAGGGTCGACACCACCCGCGCCACGCGGTCGCGGATGTCGTTGGCCGCCTCGTCGACATCGCGATCGAGGCTGAACTCGACGTCGATGTACGAAAGCTCGTCCTGGCTCTCCGAGGTCAGCTTCTCGATGCCCTCGATGCCCGCGATCCGGTCCTCGATCACCTGGGTGATCTTCGTCTCGATCACCTCGGCGGACGCACCCCTGTAGACGGTGGTGATCGAAACCACGGGGGGATCGATATCGGGGTATTGACGCACGGGAAGCCCGCGCAGCGAAGCAGCGCCCAAGATGATCAGAAGCAGCGAGAGCACTGTCGCGAAAACCGGACGCTGGACCGAGAGGTCCGAAAGGATCACGGCACTGCCACCGTGAGCGGCTGAGGCAGGGGCGCGCGCTCGACCACCCGGACGGCGCGTCCGGGAATCGCTTTCTGCGTCCCCTCCACCACCACGAACTCGCCGGCCGACAGGCCTCCCGTCACCTCCACCAGGCCCGGCTTACGCCGCCCGGTGTTTACCTCTCGTCTCTCTACGGTGTCATCCGAACCCACCACGAACACGAAGCTACGGCTGCGCTCTGGCACGATGGCGGTCTCGGGGACGACGAGGGCCCGAACATCGTCGCGCAGCAACGTCACGGTGAGAAACATCCCGGGCCGAAGGCGTTCCTCGGCATTGGGGAGCAATGCGCGTATGGTGAGGGTGCGCGAGACGGGGTCCACCCGCGTGTCGATGGATTCGACCCGCCCCGCAAATTTGACGCCAGGCCACGCTGCGCTCTTCGCCGCGATCGAAAGCCCGGGCTCCAGCCGGGCGAGCACGGTCTCGGGCACCGCGAAGTCGAGTTTGATCGGGTCGGTATCGTCGAGGGTGGTGATCACGTTCTCGGGAGTCACGTAGCTTCCGAGACTCACGTTGCGAAGCCCCAGCACGCCGGCGAAGGGCGCACTCACCTGGGTATCGGCGAGGCGGGCCTCCGCGGCGTCGAGAGCGGCTTTGTCCGCGTCGCGCCGGGTGAGGCGCTGGTCGAGTTCTGAAGTCGAGACGGCCTTGGTCTCGTAGAGTTTCTGGGCGCGCCGCAGTTGGCTGGTCGATTCCGCCAGCGTCGCCTTTGCGCTCGCAACATCGGCTCGCGCCTCGGCGCTCTGCAACTCGACGAGCACACGCCCTGCCTCCACATGCTCGCCCTCCTCGAAACGGATGGCGACGATGCGCTGGGAGACCAGCGGGCGGATCTCGATCGATTCGTTCGCGCGCGCCGTGCCCAGCGCCTCGATGGTGAGCGGAAACGCGATCATCTGGGCCTCACTGACGATCACACCTGGGGCATCCGGGGCGGCGCGGACAGGAGCCGGAGCAAGGCTGACTGTGGCGGCTAGGAATAGTGCGGTGGGACATAGCGCCCCAAAGAGGTGGCGGACGAATCGAGGCACAGCCATTTGCGGAGGTTAACTCGAAATTCGCGAGGGGGCGTGGGGCGCGATGGGGTAATGATCTGCTTTTTTTTCGAGCCGCCGATACGATCACGGCGCTTTCCGTCCGACGCGATCGCATTTCAATTCGAAATCATTACTGATTTTCGATCATCGGGTGTCAGTCGACGTCACCGCGCCGAGGTCGCAACCATCCATCGCAGACTCGCGCGATCGCGAAACGCGCGGAGGCGCTCTACAATCAAATACGGAGAGTCGAGCTTTTTATGATCAGACAGCAGCTTTGCAGGCCCTCGGGCCATCGGCCCGTCGGCACGGCTCTCTTTCCACACGCCTCGAAGCCGGGAGCAATCTGACCTTATGGCGACTCGCACGCGCTCGCGAAGACGTAAACGATCCTTGCCCGATGTGAAAGTCACGGGCAAGGGAACCCCGATCTACGAGGTGTTGTCGAAGCCCGACGTCGAAAAGATCGTCGATGCAACGTTTCAGCTGCTGCGCGAAACCGGTGTCGCGTTCGATCCCGACCCCCAGGTTCTGGATCGATTTTCGGATGCAGGCTGTGAGATCAGCGCCGATCACCTGGTGAAGTTCGAGCGCGACCTCGTCACCGAGTGCATCTCGACGCTGCCCAACAGCGCCAAGATCTGGAATCGCGACGGTACCGGGTACCGCGAAATCAAGGATGGGGTGACGTCATTCCTCCCCGGAATGACGTGCATCAAGGTCTTCGACCTCGAGACGGGCGAGCCGAGGGAGAGCACGAGCGAGGACCTCGCCACCATCACGCGCGTGGCCGATGCGCTGCCGAACATCGATGGCGTGTGCGTGATGGTCAAAGACATCCCGAACTCGACCATCGGCGGCGAGATCGGCGAGTTCCTGACGATGGCCGAGAATACCACCAAGCCCCTGGAGTATCTGTGCGACTACAGCATCTCGCTCGATGCCGTCATCGAGATGGCGGCCGCGGTTCGCGGCGGGATGGATGCACTCGCTGAAAAGCCCTACTTCAATCACATCATCACCGCGCTTCCGCTCTATTACGCCAAGACCCACACCGACCAGATCATTCGAGCTGCAGAGTGCGGGATTCCGGTCACGATGGGAACGATCTCGATCGGTGGCGCTTCGGCTCCCTTGACGATCGCCGGCTGCATGACCCACAACCTCGCCACGGACCTCGCCGGGATCACCTTGTCGCAGCTCGTCCGCAAAGGTGCCTTCTTCGCCGGCACTTCTGAATGCGCCATCATGGAGCCCGCCACCGGGAGCCTGGGAAACCGGGTTCCCGACATGCTGGCCGACATCGCCAATCGTCAGGTCGCGAGTCGTCTCGGCCTGACGCCACTCCCTGGAGGCGGTGGGGGCGAATCCAATGCCCGTCGCTTCAATCAGGACGCCGTTTTTGAAATCACGATGGGAATGACGAAAGAATTCTTCATGCGTCGGACCACGCTTGATTACCTGGGCAGTCTCGATGCGGGGATCACCTACTCAATGCACGCGTTGCTGCTCTGCGAGGACCTCGCGGCAATGCTTCGCTGCCTCTGGAATGGATTTCCGGTCGACGACGAGCACCTGGCGCTGGACCTCACCCGATCCATCGGGCCGAAGGGAAACTATCTCGCGGAACCGCACAGCGCGAAGCACTGCAGGGAGAACTACTGGAAGAGCCGCTACTTCGGCGCCAAGTTCCCCCTGGGTTCGGGGACCCTTCCCGACACGGATCTGTTCGATCGAATCGACGAAGATCTGCGGGAGATCCTGGCGAATCATCAACCCGAGCCGATGCCCGATACGCTGCGAAAGCAGCTCGGTGCAATCCTGGACAAATTCGACACCGAGTAGATCGAGGCGTTCGCCCGACCAGGCGGCCCGGTTCAACTGCCGTCCGATTTCCGTTGGCCCGGCCCGTTTGTCGAAATCGGGTGTCGCGACTCGTGGCATCCGGTTTGTGAATCTTTTGTGAGAATTGGTCCGCGCGGCTTTCGCACGCGCATGCTGCCCTACTGTCCCGCCGTTGGATGGATGAAGGGAAGCATGCAAGCGCACACGCAAGAACCTCTCTACTCGCTCAGCGAGGAAGCCGCCCACGCGCTCACCCACGGCCTGGGTCTGGTGGCGAGTCTCGGGGGGTTGGTGACCCTGGTGGCGGCGGCTTGGCTGCGGGGAGACGTCTGGCACATCGTCGGCGGATCGGTCTTCGGCACCACGCTCGTCCTGCTCTACGCGACGTCGACCCTGTACCACGGCATCCGCAGCCCACGCGCCAAGCGGATCTTCCAGCGGCTCGACCACACCGCCATCTTCCTGCTGATCGCTGGAACCTACACGCCCTTCACCCTGGTCAGCCTGCGCGGCGGCTGGGGCTGGACCCTGCTGGCCATCGTCTGGGGCCTCGCAGCCCTGGGGATCATCCTCGAAATCGCGGGCCACACCCGTCGGGTCTCGGTCGCCCTCCATCTGGCCATGGGCTGGTTGATCCTGATCGTTGCGGAGCCGCTGGCTCGCGCATTGCACCCGGACGGTCTGTTGCTGCTGGCCCTGGGCGGCATGGCATACACCCTCGGGGTGGTCTTCTACGCCTGGCGTCGCCTGCCCTACAACCACGCGGTCTGGCACCTGTTCGTCATGGCCGGAAGCGCCTGCCACTTCGCCTGTGTGCTCGGCTACGTGATCCCGCCCGCCGCCTGACCGCGCCCTCGCGCGGAAGCGGTCAGCGGGGTGCTCGACGACTTACGCAGCGCCTGTCGAGCGCTCCCAGTGCACGCGCAGCACGTCCCCACCATCATCCGGATAGTGGTAGTCGAGCTCACCCGCATAGGCGTGGTGGATCGCATCGCCGATCGAACGGGCCAGGCTGGCCTCACAGGTCGTCACCTGGAGTTCATCTCCGCACTCGCTGACCTGCATGATTCGTTTGAGCGGATGCTGTTTGGTCTCGCGCTCCTCCACTCCGCGGATCAGCCCGAGGATCTCCACGCGGTGGGCCAGGTGGAAGTCCCCGGCCAACACCAGGATTCCGGCGGGCATCTCCTCGGCAACGCGCTGACATGCCGGGCAAACGAGATCATGCGCGTTCTCTGCCGGATGGCCCCACTGCCAACGGCCGTCGTGGAAGACAGCGTGGCAGGTCGGGCAGGCGCTCGGCTCGCGCGGCTTGCCGCGAGCCTCGTAGGGATCGTGCCGGCGCTCTTTGATCAGACGGTCTCGGCGGTCCAATGGGTGTCCTCCCAAATGGTTCTCCAAGCCTTACCAACGCAAGTTTTGCGCCAGCCAAACCCCAGCGCCAGCCGCCTCACGAGCTCGAGCGCGCAAAACTCGCCACGAGCGTGTCAGCCCGCCCCACCCCGCCCTGCAGCCAGGTCGTTTGGGCGCATTCGAGAACCCGCTCGACACCCACATGAGGCGCATCCGGCAGCTGCGTTTTTCTGCCACCTCACGCGCTGTCTAGCTACATAATACTAGGGCCAGGTCCGCGCTCAGCCTCGACCCCCAAATGGGGGACCGGGCGTGAGGGGCCGCCTGCATTCGGAGGAACGCAATGCGCAAGCCGATATTCGCGATGTTGTTGATGATGTTGACCAGCGCACCCGCCGGCGCGGGCGCGATCGTAGACGACGAGAGCGCCAATGACTCGATCGAAACGGCCGGGATCCAGATTCCCCGCGAGGCCGGCCCAAGCGCCTATGCGGGCGATTTCATGCTCGTCCCCGGCGACGTCGACTTCGTCGGACTCGGGTCGCTGGCCGCGGGCGACGTGATCACGGCGGCGACGACACCGTTGGAAGGCAGTGGTTTTTTCACCCCCGATACGATTCTCGGCGTCTTCGACGCAGCTGGTTTCCGCGTCGCCTACAACGACGACGCAGGAGGCCTTAGCCCTGGCTCCGCACTCGCCTTCGAGGTGGTCTCGGACGGGGATTACTTCGTTGCGGTGAGCGGCTATGGAGACCCGACCTTCGAGGGAATTCACAGCAAGTCCGGGCGCTACGCGCTCACGATCAGCCTCATCCCCGTCTCCGCTCCCAATGCACCTCCGGATTGCAGCGCCGCCGCCGCAACCCCCGAAGAACTCTGGCCCCCCGATCGCAGGATGGCCGACATCTCGATCGTCGGAGTCACCGACCCGGATGGCGATCCGGTGGCACTGACCATCACTTCCATCTCCCAGGATGAGCCACTCACCAATTCGCGCACAGCCAACAGCTGCGCCGATGGGGCGGGCGTCGGAACGGGAATGGCCAGTGTGCGAGCGGCCTCCGATGGCGCTGGCGATGGCCGCGTGTACAGCATCGGTTTCACGGCGATCGACGATCGCGGTGGAGCGTGTTCCGGCACGGCGACCGTCTGCGTTCCGCATGACCAGGGCGGGAACGACGCCTGCGTGGACCAGGGACCGCTGTTCGACTCGACCGACTGCGACAGCTAGTCGCGCCAATCCCGCTCGGGGCCTTCCCGCGCACGCTGACGGTTGACTATCGGGTGTAGCGCCCAGATCAGTTGCGCATGGGTTGCCGCGCGCCGTAGGTCAGGCTGCGCCACAGCCATTCGACGGGCCCGAATCGGAAGTAGTGCAGCCACAGCGGGCTGGCGATGAGCTGGACGAGCCAAATGCCGGCCACCACGTAGTAGAGCTGGTAGCGCTGCAGCTCTCCGACCAGGCCGAATCCGACGCCGGTAAAAATCACCCCGCAGATGACCGAGTGGGCGAGGTAGTTCGTGAGCGCCATGCGCCCCACCGCAGCCAGGCTCGCTCTCAGCCAGTTCATCATCCCCGACTTGCAAAACAGCATGACCAGCCCCACGAAGCCGAACGCACAGCCCAACCGGCCCAGGTCGTAGGTTGGAATGATGCTGGCGAAGATGTCGTAGTCGCTGGCGACGAATCGGTACAACTCCCAGGCATTCACCGGCAGACCGACCGCGAACCCGAGCAGCGCCATCAGCGCGTAGAACCGACGGCTGCGGCTCGCGTCGAACACGCGGTATTTGTACAACGCCATGCCCAACACCATGGTGATCAGCGCGTCCCAGAAAAGATGCGAGCGGACGGAAATGGACTGCGCCGCGATCACGTCGGACGCTTGACCCGCCAACACCGCAAAGTAGCCAGAGCGACGCAGCGTCAGTTCTTTTTCGATGTCCTTCTGGGTCGGCCGAATCCACTCCAGCTCTTCCCGCCAGGCCTCGATCGCATCCTGCTGCTCGGAGTCCAATTCGAGGTCGTCATCGAGCAACGTCTGGGCTTCGGCTGCCTCGGCCTGCATCTGCTCGAGATCCTGCCACCGAAGCCCTTCTGTGGCGGCGGAGAGCACCAACATCACCAGCGCAGCGATCAGCAGCCGCGAGGCCCTGGCGTTGCGCAGCGGAAACAGGAACAACCCAACGACACCGTAGATGTAGAGGATGTCCCAGGTCCACAGCAGCAGGAAGGCATCGAACAGTCCGAGCAGGATCAGCAGGATGGTGCGTCTGTAATAGAGATCCGCGAGCGAGGTGGCAGCCGCAGGGCTGTCGCCCCGCGCGGTGAATAGAATCACCCCGGCGCCGAATAGCATCGCAAAGATCGCGCGCATGGCGCCTTCGAAGAACAGGTTGACGCTGATGTAGGTCCAGAAGTTGATGCCTGTGAGCGCAGCGTCCGGTATCGGGTTGCCGTAGGCGTAGCTCACCAGCCCAAAGCCAATGATGTTCATGATCAGGATGCCGAGCAGCGCAACCCCGCGCAGCGTGTCGACGGACGCGATCCGGTCCCTCGCCTGCACCGGTCCAGCCGCAGTGGTTCGCTGCATCACCCTCCCCCGATAGCCTCATGCTGCGGGCTATCGCTGGGCAGCAGCCGCACCCGGGTGTTGGTGCGGCCTAGACGGCCCAATCGCCCTCGTCCGAGCGCGGAACCACCGGTACGTAATCTGGAAACCACATCGACTCGCGCACCACCTCGTCGATCTCGTCGTCGGAGATGGGTTGACCGAGGTGCTGCTCGCTGCCGTAGCGGATCACCGCCGCCGCCACGCGCGCGCTGGTCTCCCGCAGTTTCGATTGGTCGGGGAAGAGCGCTCCGAGCTTCAGCCGTTCCTCGTCGATGCTCGCAGCGAGGGCCTTCGCGGCCTCGTAGAAGACGTCGTTGGGCACCTCGCGCATCTCCGACAAGATCGCGCCGAGTCCGACCCCCGGGAATATGAACACGTTGTTCGCCTGCCCGATCACGTGGCGTTCGCCCTCGTAACGGACGTCGCTGAACGGGCTGCCCGTCGCCACGACGGCTCGGCCGCCGGTCCATTCGAGAGCTTCCGACGGGGTACACTCGGCCTTGCTCGTCGGATTCGACAGCGGGAAGATGATCGGTCGCTCGACGTGCTTCGCCATCTCTTCGATCATCACCTTGGTGAAGGTGCCCGCCTGCGCGGTTGCACCGATCAGCACCGTGGGCTTCATCAACCGGATCACATCTTCGGGCCGCGGATCCGAGAGTGCGTCGATGCCGTAGTGTGACAGTGCCGAATTCGACGCAGCCAGTTTGGTCTTTTGGGGATCCAGGTTGCTGCGGCCTTCTCGAATCAAGCCCTCGCTATCGAAGAGCAGATGCGTCCGGCCAATGACCTCTTCCGGAACGCCCTCGGCCCGCATGGCGGTGCAAAGTAGATCGCACGTACCCGAGCAGGCCTCGCCGGCACCCATGTAGACGAAACGCTGATCCGCCAGCGGCTGCCCGGTGATGCGCAGCCCCGCAAGCACCCCAGCGACTACGACCGCCGCAGTGCCCTGGATGTCGTCGTTGAAGCAGGGCAAGCGCTTGCGGTAGTTGGCGAGCACCGCGAAGGCATTGCGCTTGTGGAAATCCTCCCACTGGAGGAGTGCATTCGGGAACACCTCTCGAACACCCTCGACAAAGGCCTCGATGAACGCCGCGTAGGCATCTCCGCGCAGGCGCCGCTTGCGGTACCCGATGTAGAAGAGATCTTCACGCAATTCTGCGTTGTCGGTTCCGACATCGAGACTGACCGGCAACGTCTTCGAGGGATGGACACCGGCCCCTGCGACGTAGAGCGCGAGCTTGCCAATCGGGATCCCCATCCCGCCCGCGCCCTGGTCACCCAGTCCGAGGATGCGCTCGTTGTCGGTCGCCACGATCAATCGGATGTCCTGGAAAGTGAACTCCCTCAGGCGCGCCGGAATGTCA
>JAHEEJ010000021.1 GCA_024640705.1 Deltaproteobacteria bacterium | reverse complement strand
TGGAATGGCGCCGGGGCGCACACCAACTTCTCCACCAAGGCCATGCGCGAAGAGGGCGGCCTCGCCGTGATCGAAGAGGCCTGCCGAAAGCTGGAGGCGCGACACGACCTTCACATCGAGAACTACGGCGAGGGGATCGAGCGCAGGCTCACCGGCCTGCACGAAACCTGTTCGTACCACGAATTTGCGTGGGGCGTCGGACACCGCGGAGCGTCGATCCGAATCCCGCTGCAGGTCGCGCAGGATGGGCGCGGTTACCTCGAAGACCGTCGGCCAAACGCGAACATGGACCCCTACGTGGTGACTCGCCTGATGATCGAAACGGTTTGTGGAGGCTGACGGAAATCCAAAAAGGGCTGAGTCGTTGATCGATCAGCGGAGATTACTGAGGACCGACTTCGCGGTGCCGGAGCGATTCGAAACCGAAGAGTTCCGGCTTCGGATGCTGACCGTGAATGATCTGGTGAAGGACTACGACGCGGTGATGTCGAGTGTCGAACACCTGAAGTCCACGTTCAGCGTGATTACCGAGGACGACTGGCCCGAAGGGCTCACGCTCGAAGAGGATCTGATCGATCTCGGT
Organism: Deltaproteobacteria bacterium; assembly: GCA_024640705.1. Taxonomy (GTDB): domain Bacteria; phylum Myxococcota_A; class UBA9160; order UBA9160; family SMWR01; genus JACZVU01. Next base: position 19,388 of record JAHEEJ010000021.1, on the reverse strand, counting down.
TGGCACCAACGCGAATTCACGCTCGGCTTCTCGTTCGCGTACACCGTGATGAACCTCGACGAATCCGTCTGTTTGGGCTGCGTCTATTTCGAGCCAACCTCCAAACCGGATTACGACGTGGCGATCACGATGTGGGTGCGAGAGTCGGAGCTCGCCAGCGGGCTCGATCGCAGGCTGTTCCAGGCCGTCAAATCCTGGGTCTCCTCCGAGTGGCCCTTTTCGAATCCCGCCTTCCCGGCCCGCGATATTCCGGTCGCCGCCTGGCACGCGCTCGACGACAAGCGGTAGCGAATCGCGCAGCGCCGACTCGACCGGCTGCCGCATGGGCGGATGTTGCATTTTCGCCCCCAAGAATTTGCTTTCCGTTTCTTCGATCGGGTGGCATGATTGGGTGGATCGGTACGCGGAGCACCCATGGGGTTGACCTACTCGATCGAGAGAGAACTCGTCACGGTAATCGCCGAGGGTTCCTTCAGCGTCGGAGACGTTCACGCCGCGTTCGCCGAGATCCGATCCGAGTTCGAACGCTCGCTACCCCTCCAGATCTTGATCGTCGATCAGGGCTCCGAATTCGAACCCAATCGGGAACAAGTCCAGGAATTGGCCCGGGGCTGGGGCGAGATCTTTCGCGACGTCCCGGTGCGAATCGCGCTGCTGGTCGAGCGGGACATCCACTACGGGCTCGGGAGGATGGTTTCGGTCTACGCCGAACAGCACCACCTGCCGTTCGACGTGTTTCGCCACAGTCTCGACGCGATGCAGTGGCTGGCGAAAGGCGAAGCCGCCGGCCACGCGTACGTCTCGGGCTCTGCGCGGCCGCCTTGCTAGCGGAGGCAGTTTCCGACTTCCCTCTGCGTCGTCGCCCGACCCCTCCCGGGGTCGCGCGTTTAGGAGAGTTCTCGCTTCAGGATCTTGCCGGTCGATCCCTTGGGTAGCGCGTCCATGAACTCGACGATGCGCGGGTATTTGTAGGCGGCCAGCCGCTCCTTGCAGAAGGCGATCACGTCTTCGGCGCTGAGTTTCGCGCCCGGAGCCACCACGATGATGGCCTTGATCTCCTCGCCCTTCTCCGGATCCGGGACGCCGATCACGGCGGCTTCGGCGATCGACTCGTGGCCGAAGAGCACTTCCTCGATTTCTCGCGGGTACACGTTGAAGCCGCCGCGCAGGATCATGTCCTTCTTGCGGTCGACGATCGTAAAGTAGCCTTCGGGGCTGCGGACGCCGATGTCGCCGGAGTGGAACCAGCCGCCGCGCAGCGCTTCCTTGGTGGCGTCGGGCCGGTTCAGATAGCCCTTCATCACGTGATGGCCGCGGATGCAGATCTCGCCGCGCTCTCCATCGGGCAGCGGGCGGTCGTTCTCGTCGACGATCCGCATCTCGGTCCCCCAGACCGGGTAGCCGATCGAACCGGGTTGTCTCGGGCGGCCGAACATGTTGAAGCTCGCAACCGGGGAGGTCTCGGAGAGCCCGTATCCCTCGAGGATCTGGACCGGATACTTCTCCTCGAAGGCCTTCATGATCTCCACGGGCATCGGCGCGCCACCCGACATGCAGTACTTGAGCGCGGAGATGTCGTACTCGCGCTCGCATTCGTGATAGAGCAGCGCAAAGTACATCGTCGGTACGCCGGTAAAGACCGTCACGCGGTCGCGCTCCATGATCTTGAAAGCATCCTCGGGCGTAAATCGCGGCAGCATCGTGACGGTCCCGGCCATCGAGATCGCCACGTTCTGAACGCAGGTCTGCCCAAACGAATGAAACAGCGGCAGCGTCGCGAACAGGACGACGTCGGGCTCGACGGGCATCAGACGCGGCACCACCACCGAACAATTGAAGAAGAGATTCGAGTGCGTGAGCTCGGCGCCCTTGGGCTTTCCGGTCGTGCCCGAGGTGTAGAGAACCACGGCGGTGTCGGTCGGCAGCGTTGGATGGAGATCCGCCAGGGGCGGCCGTGCGGCCATCGCGTCGAGCGTGTCGTCCCCCTCGCCGCTGCTCCAGACGACCGGAACGCCCGCGGCCTCTGCGCCCGCCTTGACGGATTCGGCAAAGAACGGATGCGCGATCAGCAGCTGCGCACCGGAGTCCTGCAGGTGATAGGTGATCTCGGGTGCAGAGAGCAGAACGTTGAGCGGAACCACCGTGAATCCCGCGTAGAGAATCCCGAAATACGCAGTCGTAAATTCCGGAACGTTCGGGATCAACAGCGCGACCGTCTGGCCCGGCGCGATTCCGCGCTCGAGCAACGCCGTCGCGATGCCCCGCGCCTGGCGATCGACTTCCGCATAGGTGAGTTCTCGCTCGTTCAGGCGAATCGCGACGTGGTCGGGCCGATCGGATGCGCTCTCGTGCAAAATCACACCGAGATTGAGCTGCATGGTCTGCCTCCTGTTGAACTAGACCGCGTCCCGTGAGACGAACGACACCGCGTCCATCCTAAACGAACGACACCGCATCCATCAAATGGGGAGATCCGTCCGCCCGAAGAGCGCCTCGAGTTCGATGCCCCGGGCCGCAAAGGCCGCCGCGGCGCCCTCGCCGCGGTCCACGATGCACAGAACCCGGGCCACCTTACCACCCTCGGCCTCGACTGCGTCGAGCGCTTCGAGCGTCGAGCCGCCCGTGGTCACGGTATCTTCGACCAGCGCCAGCGTCTGGCCCGGCGCGAATCCGCCCTCGATGCGCCTGGCGAGGCCGTGTTTCTTGGTCTCTTTGCGCACGAAGAAGCCGAGCAGCGCGCTGGCGGGGTCGCGAGCGGCCGCGGCGGCCAGCACCGCGGATACCAGCGGCACGGCGCCGACCGCCATGCCGCCGACGGCGTCGACCGGAGGCCCCGCGAGCAGCCGGTCGAGCACCAGCGCACCGGCCAGCGCGACGCCCCGCGGCCGCATCAGCGTCTGGCGCAGATCGAGGTAGAAGTCGCTCTCCGCGCCGCTCGCGAGCGTCACCTTCTGCCGGCGAAACGAAACGTCGAGAATCAGTTCCAACAGTTCGGCGCGCATTTCAGTCGTTCCCACAGCTCCTCCGACTTCGATCGGGACCGAGTGTAGCCCCCGGGGGCGGTCCGGCACCCGGGATGGACACATCGGCGTGCGTTGCTAGGATCCGCCCTCCCGCCAACCCGTGTTTGGAGTCCAGCGTGAAGAAAGCCAAGGCCCTGCCGCACCGCAATCGCGGCAAATCTGCGCGTCACCGGGCGAAGCTGAAGCGCAAGCACCAACGGGCACGCCAGCGCAAGAGCGCGGGCGAGCGCAAGACCTACCGTTGACCGGAGGCCGCCGGCGGTGGCCGCGGCACCCCTGAACCCCTTTTCGTTCGAGCTCGAAGCGCGCTGTGGAGCGGCCCGTGCGGGTGCGTTCTCGACCCCCCACGGCTCGTTTTACACACCGGCCTTCATGCCCGTGGGAACCCACGGCGCCGTCAAGGCGCTGACCGCCGATCAGGTGCGCGCGACCCGCGCCGAGATCGTGCTCTCCAACACCTACCACCTCGCGCTGCGCCCGGGCGAAAAGATCGTCGAGAAACTCGGCGGGCTGCACCGCTTCATGGGTTGGGATGGGCCGATCCTCACCGACAGCGGCGGTTTTCAGGTCTTCTCGCTGCCGGGTGTCGAGATCGACGACGGCGGCGTGCGGTTCAAGAATGCGGTCGACGGCTCGTCGATGAAGCTCACGCCGGAGCGGTCGATCGAAATCCAGCACGCGCTCGGCGCGGACATCATCATGGCCTTCGACGAGTGCTCGCCGTTTCCCGCGGACGCGGCGACACTGCGGGGCGGCGTGCGGCGAACGCTCGCGTGGATCGACCGCTGCCTCAAGACCCACCAGGGCTTCGAAGACAAACAGGCGTTGTTCGGAATCGTGCAAGGCGGTGTCGACCTCGGTCTGCGCACTTCCTGCGCGGAGGCGCTGGTGGCGTTGGATCTGCCGGGTTACGCGATCGGCGGCGTCTCGGTCGGCGAGGGGCACGACCTGCTCTGCCGGGTGACCGAACACACCGCCCCGCTGCTGCCCGAAACCAAGCCGCGCTATCTGATGGGCGTCGGCCTGCCCGAAGACCTGCTCGCGGCGATCGGTTACGGGATGGACATGTTCGATTGTGTGATTCCGACCCGCTATGCGCGCAGCGCGACCGCGTTCACCCGGCGAGGGCGCATCCGACTGACCAACCGCCGCTTCCGGCGGGACGCCTACCCGATCGACACCTCCTGCGAGTGCGCGGCCTGCGCGCAAGGTTATTCGCGCGCCTATCTGCATCACCTCTTCGCCGCCAACGAAGTCCTGTCCGCCGTGTTGACTTCGATCCACAACGTTCACTTCTACCAGCGCATCGTTCGCGATGCCCGCGAGGCGATCGTCGCGGGGCGCTTCGAAGAGCACCGCCGGGAATTTCTCGCCGCCTATTCGGAAGAGCGGCCGGGTTCCGCCGAAACTACAAAATCCTGAAACGTGGACCCAATCGATCGCAGCGCCGCTATGGTCCCGCGCGGCGGCTCGCAGCGGTCGGGTCGCAGCTGATTTCCCAAAGCCGTTGGAGTGGATGAAACCGATGGGCAACCGCAGCGCGAACGAATACCTGACGCCCGAAGAAGTTCTCCGCCGCTACACGAGCGGTCCGAAGACGGGTGTCTTCACGGACGGCTCGTGCGAGGGCAATCCGGGGCCCGGAGGCTGGGGGTTCGTCTGGGTCGAAGAGGATCGAATCGTCGCAGAAAAACGCGGCACCGATCCGTCGACGACGAACAACCGGATGGAACTCGCGGCGTTGATTGCCGCCTACAAGGTGTTGCCCGAAGACAGCCAGATCACCGTCTATTCAGACAGTCAGCTCTGCGTGAAGACCGTCAACGAGTGGGCGGCCGGCTGGGAGCAGCGCGGCTGGCGGCGCAAGTCGGGCCCGATCGCAAACCTCGAACTCGTTCGCGAACTCTACGCGCTCGCCAACGCCCACACGGGTGTCAGCCTCCAGTGGATCCGGGCCCACGACGGCTCGCGCTGGAACGAATACGCAGACGCGCTGGCGTCCGCCTACATGCGCGACTGAAAGCCGGCTGCGGGTTCAGCGACGGGTGGGCGGATTCTTGCCGAGCTCGAGGATCCGATCGAAGTCCGACTTCGCCAGCGGCATCACCGACAGTCGAGAGTGGGTGACGAGCGGAATCTTCTGAAGCTTCGGGTCCGCCTTGATCTGCGCAAGCGTCACCGGATTCTTCAACGGCTTGACGGGCGCGACATCGACCACCACCCAGCGATCGTCGTCGGTGGTCGGGTCGGGATAGGCGCTGCGGGTCACCTTCGCGATGCCGACGACTTCCTTGCCCTCGTTGGAGTGGTAATAGAGCGCGTAGTCCCCGACCTTCATTTCGCGCAGGTTGTTTCGCGCCTGGTAGTTGCGCACCCCATCCCAGTACGTCGTCCCGTCCTTGACGAGATCGTCCCACGAATACTTGAAGGGTTCGGACTTCACCAGCCAATGAGAGCGGGCCATGCTGCGTTCCTCTGCGAAATGGAGCCGGCGATCCTATCACACCTTCCAGCCGACGGGAGATCGGGCCGCAAACGCGCGTCGATCGGTCGTCGGAATCCCGCTAGACACTCGAAAATGTGATCAATCCTCTTGCGGACATTCGGGGCCGAGATCTGGAAGTTCGCCATCGGCGAGCCGCAAGCGACTGGGAATGTCATACGCGCTCAAGATGGTCTGGGTCGCCTCTTCGAAAGTCTCCCGGTCGAGGATCACTTCGCGAATCGTCGAATTCGGATAGAAGACGATCCGATGCAGATCGTCTTTGGGCTGGGTGAATGCCTGCGCGACGTCCGCAATCGAATCGATTTCGAAACCGTTGACCGATTTCACGGCAAGATCGGCGACGCCGTGGTAGCCGATGTTGTACGCGGCGGGCAACACCTGTGAAACGAGGATGATGCGGCGCCGATCGGGCGATTGAGCGACGCTCAAGAGGTCGAAATAATACCGGAGCTGGTTGGGCGCCTTGGTGCGCCACTCCGATCCCCATGCGTTCAGGTAACGCCCGTCGAGTTCGCGAAACACGAGGCCGCCGGCCACGAGATAGGGGGGCGCCGAGTTGGCGCGGCGCCATGGGATCAAGCTAGCGGACGACGGATAGCTTCTGAGTTCGAGCTCGACCTCGATCAAGCGCCGGTCTCGAAACACGCGCGCCGGCACGATGTCCCCGGGTTCATGCCCCTCGACGGCGATGTGCTCGAAGCGCAGCTGGCCGTAGCGCGGGTGATTGTAGTTGCCGCTCGCATCGATCTCGTGACCGTCGAGTTCCAACAGGATGTCGCGGGGCCGCAGCGACGAGCAGCTGATCGACCCCCAGGGCACCTGCCGGATGAAGGCCCCGCGCGGTTCGCCTTCGAGGCCGAGATAGGCCACAAGCGCCCGATCCGTATTCGTTTGCCAGCGCAGGCCACCGATCGAAGCAAAGCCGAGGTACTCGCCGCCGCGCGTCGAACGTTCCACGTAGGCCTTGAGAATCTCGGCCGGGATGACGGTTGCGGTCTGGCCGGACTGCATCACCGTGATGCCGATGAGCTTGTCGTCTGCAAAAACGGGCTCCGCCCAGCCTCCGGCCGAAAAATCCGTCGACAAGCGCAAGATCGCGTGGTGAACCGATCCGAAAGGGCTTTCGATGACCTCGATTCGGCCCGGGCGGCTGTTGGACACCTCGAATTGTCGATCTTTCCAACGAACCGAGTGCACGACGCTCTCGGTCGCTGCGCTCTCTGCAATCTCGGTCGGAGTGAGGTCGTCGAAGAAGCCCCGCTGATCGACGGTCAAGAGCGCCAGATTGATCGCGGGGTCCTGGTGCACGAGGCGCGCGGGGATCCAATTTGCGCGACCGTGTTTTTCGACCTGAATGAACGTCGCGTTCTGAATCATGCTCGCTTCGGTCAGAAGCAGCTCTCGCGAAATGACCACGGCCGTGCCGTCGCGTACCTCGGGGTTCTGCTTCACCCATGGGCGGTTTTCGTCGAAGAACTGCCGCGTAACCCGCAGGGCGACGATCTGGTCCTTGTACGGCAACTGCGCGGCTGCCGCGCCGGCAAAGAACAGCGAAGCGACTCCCCAAGCCGCCAATCGAAACGCCTTTCCGATCGCCCGTTCTCTCAAAGGTTGCGGTCCTCTGCGATCCCGTAGATCTCGAGGATCTCTTCGTTGGCTTTCTCCGCAGCTTCGCGGTCGAGCACTCCGAGCCGACCGTAGTACGCAAATTCGAAGACGTGCGAGCTGTCTTGGTTGTTCTCGATGGTCTCGATCAGTTCTTCGAGGCTTTCGATCGGGCGGCCATTGACGCGATCCACGACGAGATCCCGGTACCACGACATAGAACCGTTGACTGCGTGGTCGAGCCGGCGCAGCAGAACCACCGACTCCTGGCGGGTGTCGAGCGGCTCTTCGATCGGGCGGAAGTACAACTCGTACAACAGGTGTTCGGGCAGATCCTCGGAGCGGGAGACGATCACCTCCGTGTTCAACGGCACGAAAACCAGCCCAGCGTAAACGTAGTAGCGGGGCAGCTGGTCGTAGAGGCGCCGGTAGGCGGTGAACGGTGGGTACACCTTCATCGGAACGCTGATGTGATGGCGCTCTCCGTCGCGGAGGATTTCGAGCGGAACCGATTCGCCTGCCTGGCGGCGATCCAGAAGCAACTCGTAGCTCAATCGCAGACCATCGAGCGCAATCGTGCCGTCATTGGCGATGGGATAGCCGTCCACTGCGAGCAACACATCTCGCTCTTCGATCTGCCCGTCGGCGCTGCTCTCGGGGTACACGAACTCTACGCGCACGCCGCTTTGGCCGGATTGCATTTTCGAATCGCGACGGGCCGCAGGGTTCTCGAGGTTGACCACCTGGGTTCCGAGATCCGGATAGCCGTCGTACGTGCCGTCGGCGACATCCACCAGGAAGTGCTCGATGACTTCCGAGGGAATGAAGTAACCCACATTTTCCATCTCGGTCATTGCCTGGAACGCGACGCCCGCAACGCGCCCATCTTGGATCACCGGACCACCGCTGTTTCCCGGATTGATGGCCGCGTCCGTCTGGACCGTGAGATGGGAATCTGCGCCCGAGTGCGCGTACGTCGCGTTTTCGATCCGCGAGACGATCCCGCTCGTCGACGAGATGCGCTGGCCGCCCACCGGGTAGCCGTAGGTTTCGACACTCGACCCCAACTCGGGCAGACCGCCGAAGGTCATGGCCGGAAAATCATCGAGCAGTCCGACCTCGACGGGCTCGACGAGGGCGAGATCACAGTCGTGGCCAATCGCCTTGACGCGCGCTTCATGAGGCGTGGGGTCATCGTCGAGGTGAATGAGGATCATCCGAGCGTCGCTGACGACATGTGCGTTCGTCATCACCAGGCCGCCCTCGATCACGAAGCCGCTGCCCCCGCTGTACGACGGTGCTCGCGAGAGCCACGGGGAGTACCAATCGCCACGCTGGGAGTGGTTGACGATGCGGACGACGGATCGTTCGATCGACTGCTGGCGGTTTTCCGAATCTGCACACGCGATCAGCGCGACGACCGCCGCGAACCACAAGCAGGACTGAATTCCTCGCTTCACACGACCTCCCGCGAAGCCACCAGAGCATGTCGCCGTACGGACCGCTGCGCGGCGATCGACCGCAAACGGCGGAGATCAATCCTCGACGAATTTGGCGGCTCGCGTTCGCACGATGTTGCCCAGCTTCTCGCAATCGGGAAAGATCGTGCGCTTGGCCATGTCCGCTCGGAGCGTCACCGCCCGGAGCATGACGAGCGTGTCCCCCTGGCGATCGATCTTCCAATCCGGAAATTCGAAGTTTTGCTCTGCGAGGCGCGCGCGCGCGTCGTTCTCGAACGCCCACAGTTCGACGCTGCAGACCTGCGAGGCCCCGTCTGCACTGCGCGTGTAGTGGCGGGCCCGCTTTGCGATGACCCCCCACTCGACGAGGTCCACATCCTGGCGCGGATCTTCGGGGGTTTCGTTCACGATTTCCCAACCCGGGTAGATGTTGCGTTCGTCGAGCAACGCCCACTCGAGGCGTTGTACGGGCGACAGGGTCGCGCCGGAATCGGGTTTTTCTTCTCGCGCACGGGAAGCCGGCGAAGGAGCGCGGTTGAGGTTGCCCCTGAGGTCGTACGGTTCGGCGTCGGGGCACGCGCTGGGATCGTTGACGTAGGTCACGCCGCCCGCTGCATCGACACACTTGAAGATTTCCGAAATCGCGGGCTCGGCGAAGAGTGCGACCGACGCGAGAGCGATGAACGCCGCGCGTTTCATTCTGCGAACTGCTCGAAGGCCTCTCGGACTTCCGGAGGAGCCTGAACGAGTTCGATCAAGACGCCCGCGCCGCCGACCGGGGTCGCCTCGTTGCCCTTTGGATGGATGAAGCAGACGTCGAATCCCGCGGCCCCCTTGCGGATGCCGCCGGGGGTGAAGCGGACGCCGTTTCGCCCCAGCCACTCGACGGCGGCGGCGAGGTCGTCGATCCAGAGCCCGACGTGATTGAGCGCGGGCTCGTGGACTTTCGGCTTCTGGTCGGGATCGATCGGCTGCATCAGATCGACTTCTACCTTGAGCGGACCCGAGCCCGCGACCGCGATGTCTTCGTCGACGTTCTCGGACTCGCTCACGAAACCGCCGCTGATCTTCAATCCGAGCATGTCGATCCAGATCTTGCGCAAAACGGCCTTGTCGGTCGCCCCGACGGCAATCTGCTGAATACCCAAAACCCGAAACGGTCGCTCGCTCACAGCTGCCTCCTGGCCGGTCATCGACTCGGGCCATCGGGGCGCCCCGAGGGCCCTTTATAACCCCTTCCGAGCAGATAGCGCTCGCTGCTTCCGCGACGCGAGGCACTCGGTTTGACGGTCTTGGCGCTCTCGAATTCGGAGCGCAGCCGCCGATCGACGCGCACGGCATCCGGCCCCTCGAGGATCTTGATCAGAAGCGTTCCGCCCTTGCGCAGCAGCTTGCCGAGCAGGGCCTCGACGGCTTCGAGCAGCGCGCCTTCGCGGGCCTGGTCGGCCGCGCGGATCCCGCTCAGCTTGGGGGCGGCGTCGCTCAGCAAGACGTCGGCCGGGCCTCCGAGCCGCTCGATAAGGTCTTCTACAACACTGGGTTGGGTGAGATCCGCACAAAATGCGATCACGTTCTCATTGTCTAGCGGCGGATCGATTTCAGCCAGATCGACCCCGACGACCCGGCCTTTGCGGCCGACCGCTTCGGCCGCCACCTGCAGCCATCCACCCGGCCAACAGCCGAGGTCGACGACCCGCTGACCCGGCCGCAGCAGGCGCTGGCTTTGCTGGATTTCGAGCAGTTTGTAGGCGGCGCGAGAGCGGTAGCCCTCGCGCTTGGCGCGCTGGTGGAAGTGGTCCTTGCGGTCGTAGGCCGTCACGCTGGTCGCTCGATCCGCTGGCGACTCCGCGACTGGGATCAGGAGTCGGGGTTGGACTTGACGCTCTGTCGAACCCGGACGATCGCGTTGTTGTGGCCCGGGACCGAGCCGTTCACGAACAGCAGGCCCCGCTCGGCGTCGACACGCGCGACTTCCACGTTGAGCGTCGTGGTCCGGGTGTTGCCCATCCGCCCGGCCATCTTCATGCCCTTGAGAACGCGGCCCGGATAGCTGCCCGCACCGATCGACCCGCCGTGGCGGAAAGCCTCGTGGGTACCGTGGGTGCGCCGCTTGACGGCAAAACCGTGGCGCTTGACGACACCGGCCGTCCCGCGACCCTTGGAGTTGCCGATCACGTCGACGCGCTGACCCTTCTCGAACATCTCGACCTTGATCTCCTGGCCGACTTCGTAGCCCTCGGCCTCTTTGGCGCTGATGCGAGACTCTGCGAGGTGCCGCTTGGGGGCCACGCCGGCCTTCTTGAAGTGCCCTTGCTGGGCCTTGTCGACGCCGGCCGGGCGGCGGTCTTCGAAGCCGAGCTGGATCGCCGTGTAGCCATCCGTCTCCTCGGACTTCTTCTGGATCACGAGGTTGGGCGATGCGTCGAGCACCGTCACCGGGATCGCCTCGCCGGATTCTTCAAAGATCTGGGTCATGCCGATCTTGCGGCACATCAACTCAACCGTCACGGGATTGTCTCCAGAGCGCCCATCGGGGCGAGATGTGGAAAAGGCGCAAGAAGATAGAGGATCTGAGCGGTCTGTCGACCCTCGCAGAACCCCTCGGTCGGGCGGCCTCGATCCGCTCAGTCGGCCAGTTTCGCGCGCTCCGCGGCGACGATCTCCTGGATCAGCCCGATCGAAAGGGGCCGCACGGCCTCCTCGACCCCTTGCGCGGCTTCCTGCATCAGCGCCGGCATCACTTCGATGCTCTTGCGCCCGACCGGGGTGCGGTAGAAGACGAGCATCTGCTGGAGTTCCTTCTCGTCGAAATATTTGTCGTAGAGAGGGAGGTAGACGGCCTCGAGGATCTTGGAAAAGTTGAGCCGCTCGACGAACAGGGCGTGGAAGCGCTCCGCAAAGGCGTCGAAATCCTCGAGGCGGGCGAGCAGCAGCTGGCGGTTCTCCTCCGAAAGATCGACCTGCTCGGACGCCGCCAGCTCCATCATCTGAGGGTAGCTGGGCTGCATCAGCATCAACTCGATATTGCTCTGATGCTCTCGCATCTGCTCGGCCATCTCGGCGACGCCGACGAGCGCAAGCAGCTCGTGGATCATCTCTTGCTTCTTCTCGTTGTTTTCCGCCCGGCCCTGTGCGGGCTGGATCAACACGCCGGCCGCCAGGATCGCAGTGATCACGTTTCGGATTTGCACATTCACCTCCGCTTCGTTCGGAGAGTGGATACCGCATCACCCGCGAGACTCCAGCCCGGGTCGGGTCGACGACCGGCTACACTTCGCGCGACACCTCGCACCCCCGTCGTTCGCGACCCCCCGTCGCGCGATGGGGGCGGCGGGGATTTCTGCGTGCAGCGCGCGCCCAGGCTGATCGGAGGACCCAGCGACCCGTATGGAAGAGGCTGCGGGAAGCGACACGATCCACGAGGATCTCGACGGCATCGCTCGCCGAATCGCCGGGCGCAGCGGCGCGGTGCGCCTCGCGGGCCTGCGCGGCGGCGCAGGCGCCGTCGTCGGGGCGAAGCTCGTCGAGCAGCTGGGCGACGCTCCCGCGCTCTTCGTCGCCCCGAACGCCAAGGCCTGCGACGCCCTCGCCCAGGATCTCTGCGCCGCGCTCGGAGAGCCTGCGGAAGGCGGGCGCGTGCGCGCATACCCAGCCCACGACACCCACCCCTACGAGCGCTTCTCCCCGCAACCGTTTCTGGTCGCCCAGCGGATGGACGTGCTGTATCGCTGGTTGGCGAGCGCGCAGCCGGATGCGCGGGTCGAACCCGCGCCGATCGCGGTAGCGCCCTGGACGGCGCTCGCGCTGCGGGTGCCCGCGCGCGAAGTCGTGCGCAGCCGTTCGGTCCACCTCGAAGTCGGCCAGATCACGGATCGGGATGCGCTCGTCGCAACCCTGGTCGGCGCGGGTTACTCGCGGATGTCTCTGGTCGAAGAACGCGGTGAACTCGCCGTGCGCGGCGGCATCCTCGACATCTTTCCACCCCATCGCGCGCACCCGATCCGGATCGAGTTGCTCGGCGACGAGGTCGAGTCGATCCGCGAATTCGACGAAGTCACGCAACGCTCGCGAGATGCGCTTGCCCACGTGGTCGCGCCGCCTCCTCGCGAGCTGCTGATCGGTCGCTCGCTCGTCGTCGATCGATCCGAGCGCATTCGCGAACTCGCTGTCGAGCAGGGTGTCTCGAATCGCGCAGTCGACGAATTGCTCGATTCCCTGCTGCGCGGCCACATTCCGCCGGGCGCCGAGGCCCTCGCGCCACTGCTGCAACCCGCCGTCGAGACGGTCTTCGACTACCTCCCCAGCGACACGCTGATCGTCGTCGACGACCCGGAAGCGGGCCGCGACCGGATGCGGCGCTACGTGTCGGACGCCGCCGAAAATTACGCGGTTGCAAGAGAAAGCGGCCGCGTCGTCTCGGAACCCGATGAGCTGGCCCTCTCACCCGAGGCGCTCGAACGCGAGGTGTTCGCGCGCAAGCCCGTCTTGCTGGAGCGGCTCGACGTGGTCGATGTCGAGGCGCCAGTCGAGCACTTTTCGCTTTGCTGCAGCGGCCACGACAGCCTGGGCCGCGAGCTGATCAAGGCGCGCAGCAGCGATCAGGCCCTCGAGCCGCTCGTCGACGCACTCGCAAAATGGTGTGACGCGGGTTGGCGAACGGCGCTGTGCATTTCTGCGCTTTCGAGTGCAGAACGCCTGCGCCATCTGTTGAGCGAGTACGGGCTCGAGGTCCGGATTGCCGAGAACCCCCGGCCCGCGTCGCGCTGGTCGTCACCGGGCCGCGTCGAGATTCGCGTCTGCGATTTCTCGGAGGGGTTCGTCTTTCCCGCGGAGCGTCTGGTCGTTCTGACGGAAGAGGCGATCTTCGGTCCGCGTCAGCGCCGCCGGGTGCGCGCGCACTGGCCCGAGGGCGCGAGCATCGAAGGCCTCGCGCAACTCGAAAAAGGGGATTACCTCGTCCACGCCGAACACGGCATCGGCGTCTACCGCGGACTGGTCGAACTCGAGCTCGGAATCGCTCGCGGAGAATTCCTGCGACTCGAATACCAGGATGGCGACCGACTCTTCGTTCCCGTCCACCGCCTGAGCCTGATCCAGCGCTACGGCGGTTCCGACGGCCACACCCCGCGCATCGACAAGCTCGGTGGCGTCAGCTGGGAAAAAGCCAAGAACTCGATCAAGAAGAGCCTGCGCGTCATGGCCCACGAGTTGCTCTCGATGCACGCGGCCCGAGAACTCGCCCCGGGTCACGGCTTTGCGGGGCGCGACCGGCACTTCGAGGAATTCGAAGCGACTTTTCCGTTCGAAGAAACCGCCGACCAGGCCGCGGCGATCGAAGACGTGCTCGGCGATCTGCAACGTCCCAAGCCGTCGGACCGGATCGTCTGCGGCGACGTGGGTTATGGCAAGACCGAGGTCGCCGTGCGGGCGGCCTTCCGGGTGGCGATGGACGGCAAGCAGGTGGCCGTGCTGGTTCCGACGACGGTGCTGTGTCAACAGCACGAAGAGACCTTCAAGCAGCGCTTCTCGGGCCACCCGATGGAGATCGAATCGCTCTCGCGATTTCGCAGCGCAAAGGAGGCGAAGTCGGTCATCGAGCGGCTGGCGGATGGATCGGTCGACATCGTGATCGGCACCCACCGCCTGTTGCAGAAGAACGTCCGCTTCCGCGATCTCGGATTGCTCGTGATCGACGAAGAGCACCGGTTCGGTGTCACCCACAAGGAGCGCATCAAGCAGCTCAAGAAGACGGTCGACGTCTTGACGCTGACCGCGACGCCGATCCCGCGAACGCTTCAGATGGCGTTCAACGGCATCCGCGATCTGTCCGTGATCAACACGCCGCCCGCGGATCGCCTGGCCATCCGCACCCAGGTCTGCCGCATCTCGGATGACCTGATTCGCGAAGTGATCTTGCGCGAGCTTCGCCGCGGCGGGCAGGCCTTCTTCGTCCACAACCGGGTGCAGACGATCGATGCGATGTGCAGTCGCCTGTCCCGTGTCGTTCCCGAGGCAACGGTCATCGTTGCACACGGGCAGATGAAAGAGCGCGAACTCGAAGATCGGATGCTTCGCTTCATGCACGGCGAAGCGGACGTGCTGCTCTGCACCACGATCATCGAGAGCGGCATCGACAATCCGCGGGCAAACACGATCTTGATCAATCGCGCCGACGCGCTCGGCCTCGCGCAGATCTATCAGCTGCGCGGTCGCGTGGGCCGAAGCAAGCAACGCGCCTACGCGTATCTGATGATTCCGGGCTCAGAAGACGCGCTGACCACCGACGCGAAGCGGCGGCTCGAAGCGATCCAGGATCTGAGTGAACTCGGCAGCGGCTTCCGCCTCGCGAACATGGACCTCGAGATTCGCGGTGCCGGAAACCTGCTCGGATCGGAACAAAGCGGCTGCCTCGCGGCGGTCGGCTACGAGACGTACCTGTCGATGCTGGAAGAGACGATGGACGAGCTGCGCGGGAAGTCCCACCAGGTCGAAGTCGATCCGGAGATTCGCCTGCCCGTCACCGCGCGCCTGCCGGAATCCTATGTGAGTGCGGTCAGCCAGCGCCTGGTTCTCTACAAACGCCTCGCGAGTTGCCGCGACGACAGCGAGATCGACCGCATTCGAGACGAAATGCTCGACCGCTACGGATCGCTGCCCGACGAGGCCGAAAACCTGCTCGAGGTGATCCGATTGAAATCGCGCGCGCGCCGACTCGGCATCACCGCGATCGATCTCGCAAAGGGCGAAATCGTGCTGACCGCTGCGGACCAGAGCCAGGTCGATCCGCAGCGGCTGCTCGATCTGCTCCACCAGGCCGGGACCGGCATGCGCGTCGCGCCCGACCGCAAGATCTACGCGCGCGCACCCAAGGGCAACTCCGCGCAGCTCTTCGCCGCCGCGCGCAGCCTGCTCGCCAATCTCGGAGCGGCTTGAGGGAGATTTCCCGTCGAAGCCGGGCTCAGGTTCGCTTCATCTCCGCGGGAACGACGGTGGTGCCGACGGCGCGACAGACCAGAACGGGCTCTTTGAGCACGTCCGCCGCCGAGTCATTCACGTCGGGTCGAACCGCAATCACCTTGTAGGCCTCGAATTCGCAGCGGCGCGACGTGTTGCCCACCTTTACGATGCGGCCCTTGGCCTCGATGAAGTCTCCGCTGTAGACGGGGGCCAGAAATTCCACTTCGTGATACGCGCGGAACAATCCTTCGTCACCGTCCTGCTGGATGGCGAGATCGGTGATCAGGTCGCCGAAGATTTCCAGCATCTTGGCGCCGGGCACCAGATTGCCGCCGTAGTGGGCGTCGCGGGCGGACATGCGAACGCGGATCAATGCTTCCTTGGACATCAGTTCTCTCCTGTTTGATCTTTGGCGGCAGCAAGTGCATCCACAGCAACTGCGCGTCCACCGGTAATGATGATGGGATTGGCTTCGATTTCGAGAATGCAATCGGACAGATCTTCAGCGAGCCAGCCGAATCGCTCCACGACATTGGCGAGTTCTTTCAATTCGCCGTCGGACAGGTCGATGGATGAACCCGCTGCGGCACCGGCCGCGATCTCCGTCGCCTCCCCACGTCGCAGGGGAAGCATATGGAACGCCGACTCGCCGGACACGCCCCCGCCGCCGCTGCGCACCGTCATCGCGGGCCCGTAGAGCGGGTCGATCGTGACACCGATCAGAAACTCCGGCCCGGCCGCGAGTTGCTCCTGCACCAACAGCTGGGTCGCATCGACACCCATTTCGCGCGCGCGGTCTTGCACCTGCTGCGCGGCCTGCTTCACCGCGTCGGGTGAATCGAGGCTCAGTTTCACCAGGCCTTCGCGCGCCTTGTGGGGCACCTCGGCGCAGACCAGCTTGACGACCACGCGGCAGTCGAGTTCGCGGGCGGCCTCGGCCGCCGCGGCGGGATTGCTGACGACGGCCTCGCGCGGCCGCTCGATCCCGTATTGGGTGAAGATCGCCGAAGCCTGCACTTCGTCCAGAATTCCCGGCGGAACTGCGACCTCGGGCTTGTCGGTGTGTCGCTCGGCGATCGGAAGGCGCTCGCGTGAGACTTCGTACAGGCTCGCGATTGCGGCCGCGGCCGAAGCGTGACCTTGCAGGATCGCGACCCCGTACTCGGCGATCAATTCTGCGGTCCGCCCGGTATAGGACACGGGTGTCGTCAGCACCGAGATCACGGGCTTGCCGCTCTCGCGCTGCACCTTGCCCGCGTAGCGCAGGATCGTCGAGAGATCCGAGTCGCCGGGGTGCGTCCGGCTCGGCGCGACGTCGATCGCGATCATGCCCACCTCGGGATCGGCGGCCAGCGTATCGATCGCGCGGCAGTAGATATCGCTGTCGAAGATCGCCTGGCCGGTCACGTCGAGCGGATTCCGCGGGTGGCTGAAATCGGGCAGGATCTCGGAAAGCTTGCTCATCGTTGCCGCACTGAATTTTTCGAGCGGCACCCGGGCCTCGTTGAGTGCGTCGGCGAAGAGCGTGCAGTTGCCGCCGGACTGCATCGCGGCCGCGAGCTTGCCCGAGCACGCCGGCGCGTTCTCGAGCAACAGGGCGGTTTCGAACAGCGCGATCGGGTCGTAGACGACCACGGCGCCAAATCGACGAAGGGCGGCATCGCGCAGCGTGGTGTCTCCGAGCAGTTCGCCGGTGTGGGCGATCACCGCAGCTTTCGCGGCTTCGCCCGAAACGCGCGGGCAGCAGATGACGACCCGCTTGTTGGCGCGGTCCATCGCTTCGAGCCCCGTCGAGAGGCGCTCGAAGTCGCGAATCGTTTCGATGTAGCAGGCCGCGACGGTGGTCTCGGAATCGGCCGCCGCCCACTCGAGCAGTTCCCCGATGCCGATCGTGGCTTCGACGCCGACGCCGGTTGCGACGCGAACGCCGACGCCGCGATCGCCGGCCATGTGGATGAACGTCCAGGCCGCCGTACCGCTCTGGGAAAACATCGAAATCGAACCGCGACACGACCTCGGGGGCATCTCGGCCCCATAGGCGGCGACCGGGCCGTGGTAGTTGATGAAGCCCTCGACGTTGGGGCCGATCAGCGTGATGCCGTGCTCGACCGCCGCCGCGGTGAGTCGCACCTGGAGTTCGGCGCCGGCGGGGCCCGCGTCGCGAAAGCCGCTCGAGACCACCATCGCGGAGGGAACTCCGGCTTCCCCACAGGCTTTGACGGCTTCGATCGCGGCCTCCGCGGGAATCGCGATGATCGCGAGGTCGGCCGGAACGGGGGTTTCGCTCAAGCTCGGATAGGCGGGCTGGTCCCAGACCGTCGAGCGACGCGGGTTGATCGGAAAGATCTCGCCCGGAAAGTTCAGCTTCTCGAGGTTCGAGTAGATCTCCTTCGACCAGGAGCTGGCGCGGTCGCTCGCACCGACGATCGCGATCGTGTTCGGGTTGAAGAAGGCGTCGAGTCGCTTTTTGATCATGGGGATTTCTCTCATAGGGGTTTCGTGATGTGCTCGCTGGTTGTGTGGGAGATTGGGTGGGAAGCGCCGTCGCGCGTTTTGGATCTTTCACATCGCGTCGGGCGACGTGGTTTGCCGCATCCTCTTTTCTTGCTGGCCCACTTTTCTAACATTTCGTTTTTATTAAGTAAATATCTATGTTTGGGAGGGCCCGCCAAAGCCCTGATTGAGCAGGGAAGTTCGAGCCGAACGGTTAGTATAATCAACAGCTTAACGGGGTGTACTCAACGCCGGCAGCGGCCGGTGCTCTCCGCGCAGCGCCCAGCCCATCTCGCGGGCCGTCGCCTGCAGCGCCTGGATCCGGTCCGCGTGCAGAGGATGGGTGGAAAAATAGCTCGCGAGCGCGCCCTCCCCGGGCCCGCCGAGCTCGGGGAGGTGTTCGAAGAAGGCCTCCGCGCCTGCCACGTGCCCGTACTCGGCGGCCAGCAGCGCGAGCCCGAAGCGATCCGCCTCGATTTCCTGCTCGCGGTCGAAGCCGCGCTGGGCGAATTCGCCGGCCAATGACGCGAGCTCGACCGCGCTGCCGCCGCCGCCCACGCCCACCGCGACGAGCAACAGCGAAAACGCGACGCCGCGCCCGAGGCCGCGGAGGTGATCGCGGTGGCGGAAATGCCCGAGTTCGTGGCCGAGCACGAATGCGAGTTCGTTCTCGCTCTCGACATTTTCGAGCAGGCCATGGGTCACCGCGATCACACCGCCTGGAAGTGCCACGGCGTTCGGTTCGGGGACATCCCAGATCGCGATTTCGAACGCATAGGGACTCTCGGGCCAATGGCCCGCCATCCGCCCCAGGAGTTCCGCGAGCGACTGCTCGCGCGGATCGACCGCCGCGTCGGCTTCGACAGCGCGGTCGAACCAACCGGAAAACAGGCGCACCTCGAGTTCGATCGGGATATGGGGCGCTACAAGATCGACCGAGACCGCAGCCACCGCGGCAACCGCAAGCGCGATCGCGGCCACCCCGCCCACGAGCAGCAGCGCTTCGCGCAGCGGGTGCGTGCGCGAAACGTTGATTCCGTCCTCAGGCAGCGACGGATCGAACTTCACGGCGCGTTGAGCAGCTTGACGCCCGTGCCGAACGCGAGCACTTCGAGACCCGCAATGCTCTCCGAATTTCGGGCGTTGGCCATCCGGCAGGTTTCGAGGCGGACGTTGATGATGGCTTGATAGCCCTGCTCGACGGCTTCTTGCTTGAGGCGCATCAGCGCTTCGCGGCGGGCGCGATCGAGCAGCGACTCATACACCTTGATCCGACCGCCGAAAATCGCCCGCAGCCCCGCAAGAAACCGTTTGAAGTAGTCGACGGAGATCACGACGCTCCCG
>JAHEEJ010000253.1 GCA_024640705.1 Deltaproteobacteria bacterium | reverse complement strand
CCGAGCGGCGCCGGGATGGCACAACCACGATCCGGTCGATGTAGACGAAGCGCGGGTAGCGATCCCGGAACCAGAGAAAATTCGGACTGTCGTACGCGGCCCGTTCGGAAAACGCGAGCAGAAAGGCCCCGATGCGCCCGTCTTCGCGCGCGACCTTGAAGTAGTGGGACTGCGCGGCGAATTCCGCGAGATCGTCAGCGGAAATCCGGTTCACATGCGGCAATCCGCTTTCGTTGATCTCGAGGATCTCGGGGTAGTCCGCGGCGGTCGGTCGTTCGATCTTCACGGATACCAAACCGCCCCATCAGTGGATGTTCGTCGGCATTGTCGTTTCCCCCGCCCTCGCTTTCAACCTCCTCCGCTCTCGAACACCTCCTTTCCAGGGCTCAGGCTGGACGGAAATCGCTGGGATCGCAAACCGCCATACCGGCCTGGCCCCCGAGGCCGCTATAGTGCCCGCGCCGTGACAGACTCTCCGAACGTCAATTCCAAGCGATCCCTTCTGGTGCTCTTCTCGGTCATCATCATCGACCTGGTTGGCTTCGGGATCGTGGTCCCGATCCTGCCCTACTACGCGAAGAGCCTCGACACCAGCCCGGCGACCCTCGGCTTCCTGCTCGCCGTCTATCCGGCTTTCCAGTTCATCTTCAGCCCGATCTGGGGCCGACTCTCGGATCGCATCGGCCGCAAGCCCGTGATGCTGGCCACCATCCTCGGCAGCGCGGGCGCACTCACGTTGCTCGGGGTTTCGGACTCGCTGCTCGGGCTGTTCGCGGGCCGCATCCTCGGCGGCATCTTCGGCGCCAACATCAGCGTCGCGACCGCCTACGTGGCGGACGTCACGCGCGAAGAAGAGCGCACGCGCTGGATGGGCATGGTCGGCGCGTGCTACGGGATCGGCTTCGTGCTCGGCCCCGCGATCGGCGGCCTGCTCGCACCGAACCTCGACGGCAGCTGGCCCGCTTCCGCGGTTTTCGGCGCAACCCTCTCCTCGTACATCGAGCCGTTCGGTTACGGGATTCCGATGCTGCTCGCCGCGCTGCTGGCGGGGATCAATTTCATCTTCGCGTCCTGGGCGCTCGCCGAGCCCGAGCGCCATGCGAATCGCGAACCCAGCGCGGGCCGCGTCGAAGTGCTGCGCAATCCCGCGGTGCGCCGACTCTGCATCCTCAACCTGATCTTCTCGCTGGCCGTGACGCAGCTCGAAACGGTCTTCGCCTACTTCATGATCGATCGATTCCAATTCGACGCGATGCACGTCGCGTTCATCCTGGTCGGGATGGCCGTGCTGATGGGAAGCGTCCAGGGCGGCGCGATCCGACCACTCGCCGCGCGCTACGGCGAACGCAAGCTCGCGCTCACGGGCTTTGCGATCATGGCGGCCTCGCTGCTCGCGGTGCCCTTCATGCCGAAGGTCGGCTGGGTGCTGCTACCCCTCGCGCTCTCGGCGATCGGCCGCGGCATCGGCCAACCCCCGATGCTGAGCCTGGTTTCGATGACCGCGGCGCCGAGCGAGCGCGGCTCGGTGATGGGCACCTTCCAGTCGAGCGCATCGCTCGCGCGCGTCCTCGGGCCCACCGCCGCGGGCGCTCTCTACGCGCTCTACCACGGCGGCCCGTTCGTGCTCGCCGCCGGCCTGATGTCCATCGCGTGCCTGCTCGCGATCCGCCTGCCAAAGGTGCGCAAATCAGAATCCAGCTGAAATCGATGGAACCTTCGGATCGAGAACACCGCAACAATAGCGACACTCGATCGCGTCATGCGGCTCCAATTCTTTTGGTTCAGGGCAGATCCAGCCGCGCGAGTGCTGCGCGGCCCGAGCCCGAGACGGCGACGACCGCGTAGGCGCGCGCTCCCTCGCCTTGGCTGCGCCGGGCGGCCGCCTCGATCTCGAGGGCTTTGGCTTTCGGCGCGAACCAGGCTTCGATTCCGTAGCGAACGCGCAGCGGCTGCTCGGTTCCCGGCCAGGTCTGGGTCAAGCGCCCTCGCAGGAACAGGCCCGACAGCGGCTGTTCGAGTTGAACGCGCGTGGCGTGCCAGACCTCGCCCTCGCCTTCTTCCACGAAGACGTAGACGACTTCACCCTTGCGAAGCTTTCTGTCCGGGCCCTCGAAGAGATTCGGGGCGACACTGGCCACCGTGTAGGCGAGTCGCGCGTAGTTTCCGCGGAACAGGCTGCGCGGATCGACGGGCGCGATCTCGAGGCGAATTTCCGTGCCGGTCCAGAGCGGCCAGACGCTGCCGAGATACTCCGTCGCAAGCACGCCGAGCTGCAACACGACGGCGGCCATCAACCAGTGCAGGCGGGTCATGACGAAGCCCCCTTGCGGACGTGCGCGCGCCAGAAGCGGGCCGATCCGAACAGCACGCCCGCAAAGAAGAGGAACAGCAGCGAGCCCCCGATGTAATCGCCCACCAGGTCCGCGTAGCGCAGCAGCGCGAGGATCAGGATGACGCCGATTCCGGTGTAGAAGTAGAGCGTCACGGAATCGCGCAGCGCGCGCAGGATCAGCCAGATGCCGCTTCCCACGCACGCGAAGTTGCCGAAGAGCTGGAGTCCGATGGCGAGGTTCTCGTTCTGCTCGTTCATCAACAGCGAGACCAGCACGACCAGCGCGAAGAAGAGCAGATACGCGAGCGCCGAGAGCCCGTCGTCCCACCAGGCGCGCGGGCCGCGCTCGACCCAGATGCGGTGCAGGAAGAACCCGGTCACGCCCGTCACGACGAACAACCAACCCCAGACCCAGCCGGGGCTCTCGTACTGCAGCCCCATCACCTCTTCCCAGGCTTCCGCGAACGAAAAGACCAGCAGCACGATCAGACCGAGGCGCAGCGACCAGAGGCGCAGCGCCATGCCGTATTCGGGCAGGCGCGGCCGATCGGTTCGCCCCTCCATCCACTTGCCCAGCGCGTAGTAGAGCACGAAGAGGCCGAGGGTCAGCGGGATGTGCTCCTCTTCGACGGCGAAGAAGTGATCTTCTCCGAGATAGCGCGCGAAGAGGATCTCGATCCAGAAGGTCGTTGCGGCGACGTTGATGAGAAAGAGCAGCAGGCTCTCCTTCTGGTAGAGGCAGAACCAGAAGATTGCGGCGGCGAACAGCGGCCAGCTGACGGGGAAGAAGGTCTCGGCCGTTTCGGTCCCGAGCCAGATCAGCGCGACGGCCGCCATCAACCAGGTGATCGCGCGGCTGCGGGTGAGAATTGCAAACGGCAGCGTCCCGACCGCCCACCACCAGATGCCGTCGGGATAGTGCTCGCCGAGGTGGTAGATCTGCGCGATCAGGAAGATCGAAGTTCCGTAGCTGAAGCAGCCGAGCAGGAACCAGACCGCGGCGATCTTCGGGTTTGCGGCGCGCTGCTGCCGCAGGCCGAGCGCGTGAAACGCGAGCGTCAGCGCAACCAGCGCGCCCATCCGCAGATTGCGCGGGATCTCGTCCCAGTTCGCGGAGACGAACACGAGAATCGAGAGGCCCGCGAACACCGCCGCGAGCGAGAGCAGCACGAGGTAACCGACCGAGCGCTCCGACCCGTCGGGAAGTCGCGTCCCGTAGCGGTCGAGAATCCGGCCGGCCTGTTCTTCGGAAACGATCCGCTCGTCGACCCAGCTTCGGGCCTCCGCCGCGAGCTCGCGTTTGAGAAAGCGAAGAATCTTCACCCCTCACCCCCTGCAAAACCATAGGGTACAGCAGTTCGTTTCGCCCGGGTCGCGGTCACTCCAGCCAGAACGAGAAGCTTTTGATGAACCGCGCGCTGGTCTCCCCGGGATCGAGCGATGACGGGTGCAGGACACCTACCAGATAGAGTCGGCGGTCCGCGAGAACCAACGACATCCTTCCTTTGAACGTCCGATCGAGCGCTTCGAAGACGACCTCGCGAGCGGGTTCTCCCTGAATGGAGGTCTCCACCACATCGAGTTTGCGCGCGCCAATGTCCTCGAGCTTGCCGCTCACGCTTTCGTCGAGAATGTAGTGATCCGTCAACATCAGTTTTGCAAAGCGCGGGACGTCGTGAATCTCGACCGAAAACTCGACGCCAGCCGAAATTGCGGCGTAATTGACGTCGTTGCCGGTCATCGTGAATTGGGTCCCTTCCAGCTCGCGGACGACGGGGGAGCCGCCCGGAAACTCGACGCTGAAACGAGCGAAATCGGATCGATAGCGCTCGGGATGCGAGTCATCGGCGCTGAAGCACAGCGAAGCGAGCCCGATCGTCGAAAGCGCGACCTGCAGCGCAATCGCAAGCGCAGCGGCGCGGACGCGCGGCTGGATCGTCACGAATCCGATCGGCTACGCGCGCAGCAGCGACGCGGTTTCCCGCGTCAGCGCGCCGATTTCGAGGCCGAATTCGCAGGCGTTCGCACAGGGCTCTCCGCTGCAGCCCAGGCACGCCGAGGCGCCCTGCCCGAGTGCCGCATAGCCCGTCCGTGCGAGCGGCCGGTTGCCGTAGCGCTTCGCGTACATCCGCTGCCGCAACACGTCCGCGACCGGCACCCCGAGCGGACAGGCGGATGCACACGCCGAACAACCGGGCCGGCAGTAGTCGGCGCTGTTATCGAGAACGTATTGCTCGAGGATGCGCGCATCGCTCGTCCGCATGCCGCGCTTGCCCGACGCCCGGATGTAGCTGTCCGCAACCTCCACGCTCGTCATCGAAATGATCGCCGCGTCGACGTTCGGATCCGACAAGACCCAGCGCAGCGAAGCTTCCGGGAGCGCCGCCCCCTCGAACTCGTAGGCGGAGAGGTCGTTGAGCTTGGCGCCCATCTGCGTCTTCATCGCGATCACGCCGATGCCCTTGTCGTGGGCCTTCTTGAACAGGCGGCGAATTCCCGCCTGGTTGGCCACCCAGTCGAATTTCTTCATGAAGCGCTCGTAGAACTTCGGGTCGGAGCCGAAGTTGTGCGAGCACAGGATCACATCGACCAGATCGTTGTCGATCGCGTATTCGACGCACTCCTGCAGCTGCCCGCCGTGTCCGGAAATCCCCGAAAAGCGGATCTTTCCCTGCTGCTTGGCGAGTTCGACGAACTCGTACCACTCGGGATTCTTCACCCGGTCGAGATCGTTGATCGCGTGATTGAGGTAGATGTCGACGTGATCGGTGCGCAGGCGCCGCAGGCTCTCTTCGAGCTTGGACATGATGAGGTTGCGATCGTCCTTTGCTTCCGCGAGGTACTTGGTGGTGATCACCACCTTGTCGCGCTTGTCGTGGAGCGCTTCGCCGATGAAGGTCTCGACGAACTCGCCCTCCCCCCAACCCTCGCTGCCGTACATCTCGGCGGTATCGAAGTAGGTCATGCCGCGGTCGTAGCAGTGGCGCACGACGTCGGCGCTCGGGCAACCGCTCGATCCGAAGCCGATGTCCGAGATCACGAGCCCCGTCTTGCCGAGCGGCAC
>JAHEEJ010000252.1 GCA_024640705.1 Deltaproteobacteria bacterium | reverse complement strand
ACGCCGACGCGCGATGGGAAATCCGATTCTTCTCCGATTCCGGGAGTTCGGCCATCGCTCGACCGATGCCCTCGACGAGGAAGACCGGGTCGTAGCCGAAGCCCGATCGCCCGCGCGGCGCAGCGAGAATCTGCCCCGCGCACTCGCCGCGGGCCGTCACGATATCGCCTTCGGGGGTGGCCAGGGCGGCGATGCAAACGAAGCGGGCCCGGCGCTGTTCGCCGCTGCAGTTCGCGAGCGCGTCGAGCAGGGCCTTGACGCGCTCCGCATCGCCGAGGCCGGGGCCGCCAAAGCGGGCCGACAACGGGCCCGGGGCGCCCCCGAGGCCCGATACTTCCAGACCGGAATCATCCGCGAGTGCGACCCGATCCGAGAACTGCGCGACGGCCTTGGCTTTGGCGATCGCATTTTCCTCGTAGTCTGTCCCCTCTTCGGGCAGGATGACGCCGGGAAAATCGGAAAGAGGGCGCAGCGCCAACGGCAGATCGCGAAGGATCTCGCGAATCTCACCGAGCTTTCCAGGATTCGAAGTCGCGACCACGGCCTCCGAACCCCGCGCCGAGGGCTGCGACGGACTCATTGGGTTCGCCTGGCCCCCGCGATGGCGCTCTGCTGAATCGCGCCCAGATCGGCGATGCCCTGCAGCCCCATCGCGGTCAACTGGCTCAGTTCATCGACCGAGAACGTGGCTTCCTCACCGGTTCCCTGCACCTCGACGAAGCGCCCGGCTCCGGTCGCGACCAGATTCATGTCGACTTCCGCGCGCGCGTCTTCTTCGTAGGCGAGATCCAGCATCACCGATCCCCCGACCACCCCGACCGATACCGCGGCGACCGAATCGCGCAGCGGGTTGCGCTCGAGATCGCCGCGTGCGACGAGCCGGTCCACCGCCACCGCGACGGCCACGTAAGCGCCCGTGATCGACGCACAGCGCGTGCCACCGTCCGCCTGGAGCACATCGCAGTCGACCCAGAGCGTTCGCTCGCCCAGCGCGCTCAGGTCCGTCACAGCGCGCAAGCTCCGGCCGATCAGACGCTGGATTTCGAGGGTGCGACCCGAGGGCCGCCCTCGTGAAGCCTCGCGTTCGACGCGCCGGTCCGTCGAGCCCGGCAGCAGCGAATACTCCGCGGTGAGCCAGCCGCGTCCCGTCCCGCGCAGAAATCGCGGCACCGAATCCTCTGCGCTCACGGTGCAGAGGACGACGGTCCGCCCGACCTCGCAGAGCACCGAGGCCAGCGGATTGTCGGTGAAGTCGGGGACGAGACGCACGGGGCGCAGGTCGTTCGGCAACCGCCCATCGATTCTCAAGGCTTCCTCCATTGGGTGCAGATCGAAACCAGCGTCCGACGTTCAGCGACTGCCGACGCCGCGCCGGGCATCGTAGCGCCGACTGAACTCGAGCGCGGCTCGAACCAGTGCCCCCGCGATCCGATCCCGCTCTGCGCCGCCCCGCAGTAACTGCTCGTCCTGGCGATTGGTCAAAAACCCGATCTCGACCAACGCGGCGGGCATCTGGACGCCCTCCAAGACGACGAAGGGCGCCTGCTTCACGCCGCGCGCGACCTTCGGGTCACCCGCGAGTTCCAACTGCGCGAGGCGCGCAAACTCGTTCGACTCTTCCATGTGTTCGTTCGTGATCAGGTCTCCGATGATCGCGACCAACGCATCGTCGCTGCGCCGGGTCGGTGTGTCCTCGATCCGAAACGCCTGGTTCTCGCGCCGCGCCACCTGTCCGGCGTGATCATCACTCGCGGAGAGCGCGAGAAAGAACGTTTCGATGCCCCTGACCTTCGTGTCGTGGGTCGCGTTGCCGTGAATCGAAATGAACAGATCCGCACGCGCGTCGTTCGCGATCGAAGTCCGCTTCTCGAGTGGAACGAAGCTGTCGTCGTGGCGCGTCAGAATGACCTGCAATCCATTTTCAGCGAGGCGTTTCGCGACGCGATAGGCGATGTCGAGCACGAGTTCTTTTTCGATCAGCCCCGCCGCGCCGCGGGCGCCTTCGTCGTCGCCACCGTGTCCGGCGTCGATGACGACGGTGTCGAAACGATCGGGACCGATGGATTCATCTGCGCGAGCAAGCGCAGGCGCGAGCGCTCCGACGATCAGAACCAGCGCAACAGCAACCTGCTTCCGTTCGAACTGCAACCGTTTCCCCCCTCGACCACCTTACCACGGAGTTCGACGCTTCGCGTACAGCCGGGCTTCACTCGCGCGGGCGAGGGCCGACACAGCGCGCCACTGCGCGCGACGCGCTGCGATCGTCGCAGGCCCGAAAGCGTCGAGATTGTGATCTTGGTAGTGGACTGCGGCGAACGTTCTGCCGAGAAGGGTCCGATGTCGAAAACCGACCCGCCGGGCCGCCGCTCATCGCTTCGCGGGTGCATTCGGTCCGGGGCGACGCTTGCGCTTGGCGGGGGGGCGTCGCTGGAAATCGATCAATTCCCCGAGATTGCCGATTTCGAATCGGCTCTGGGCAATTTCGAGCAGGTCGAGCAGTGCGCGCGCGGTGGCGTCCGCATCGCCCAGGGCTCGGTGCCGCGCGCGATTGGAGACGCCGAAGTGAGCACACAGGTGGTCCAGGTTGTAGCGACCGAGCTCGGGGATCAACCGGCGCGCGAGCTTTCGGGTACACAGCACCGCGCCGCGATAGGGGGGAAGTCCACACGAATCGAGCGCGCGGCTGACGAACCGGTGATCGAAGGACGCGTTGTGGGCGACGAAGGGCGCCGTGGGCGTTCGATCGAGCCAGCGCGCAAAGGAGCGCAGCGCGCGTCTCTCCGTGGGAGCTTCGGCGACCATCGCGTCGCTGATGCCCGTCAGCGCGACGATCGCGCGCGGCAGCTTCCCCGGCGGCCTCAGCAAGGTCTCGAAGCGGTCGACGATCCGCAGCTGCGAAACCCGGACCGCTCCGATCTCGAGAACCGACGCGCCGTTGACGTCGAGGCCGGTCGTCTCGAGGTCGACGACGACGAAATCTGCGGCTGCGATTGGCCGATCGGCCAGCTCGATTTCGGCGTCTGGCCGCAGGTCGGCCGGGTTCAACCGATCGGGGAGCGACTGCGGCGCCCGATCCAATGCGAGGCCCACGATGCGGCGGGCGAGCGCCGGATCGATCGCGGTCTCGGCCGCGAGCAACTGCTGGGCGAGTTCGACGAGATCGACGGGCTCGCCGCTGTCGCGGAACCGATTCAGTGAACGCTGCATCGAATTGGGCTTGGAGGCTGTCATGGATTTGGAACCGCAGAGGAATGCGTGCCGAGCAGCGGGGCCGCAAGGCTATCACAAGAGCGCCGGGACGCTTGGTGACAGCGCGGGCACGCTTCCGTATCGTGGCCGCCCTGTGACGCGGAACCGCCTACTCGCACTCCTGCTGTTCGCCTTGCTCGCATCGGGCATCGCCGAGCGCGCAATCGCCAAGCCCGCGGTCGCGCGGCCGACCATTCCAAAACACGCCGCGTCCCAAAGCAGCGGAACGGTATTTTTCACCGAGGTCCCGGCAACCGACGCGATCGCCGCAATCGGTACCGCCCACACCCTCAGGATTTCCGACATCGACAAGGTCGGGCGGGTCGAGTTTCGCCTCGGCGGATCGTGGGATCTGATCTCGACTTCGACGCGGCTGTTCGTACCGCCGGGCGTCCCGTTCACCGCGCCCGGGGGAACCGTGGCCGGCGACTTCTTCGTCTACGCGCTGGACTCCGCTCCCAGCGGGATCCGCGCCCTCCAATTGGAGACCATTTCGAAACTCGCCGGCCTGAAAAAAGGCGACGCCGTCCAGATCTACGGAATTCCCGCAAAGGGAGGTGACGACCAGGTCGTCTTGAACGGAAAGATCTGGGAAGCCTCTCTGGAGCAGATCCAGGTGGACCTCGAAGAGTCCTTCGATCTGCGCGGCTGGGGCGGCGCGCCGGTGATCTCGACCGAGTCGGGGCGCGTGATCGGCATCGTCCAAGCGAGCATTGCGAAAGCGTCGGCGCCACGACTCACGGTAGGCCCGATCAACGCCGTGCGCAGTGCGGTCGTCGGGCTCCGCCCGGGATCGACCGGCCTGACCTTCGCCAAGCTCGTCGATACCCCGGCGGTGAAAAGCAGCGAGCACGCGACCCCCCACGCACAGCCAATCGTTCTCCCGGCGTCGAGCCAGACGAACATCCACCTGGAGATCGAATATCCGGCCGACGGCGCCGTGGTCGCGGATTCCGCGTGCGGCACCTTCGTGGCCGGCCGCGCCATGGCGCTCGACGATCGCTCGAAACGCTTCGATGTCGCGCTCGTGCTCGACACGTCGGGCTCGACCAAAGCAGCGACGGGAGCCGACGTCGACGGCGACGGCGTGGTTGGAGTCGAGCAACGCGGCCGCATCTCTTCGTTCTTCGGCGGCGGTAGCACGGATGAAGGCGACTCCGTTCTGGCCGCTGAGGTCGCCGCCGCGCGTCAGATCTTGCGGGATTTCGATCCGCGAACGACCCGGGTTGCGGTCATCACCTTCGCCGGCGGCGATGGCGCGAAAGAAACCGGCCCGCCCGCTCTGACCCGACAACCGCTCACGAGCGAATACGCTCGGATCGAACAATCTCTCGACTTCATCCTGCGCGCGGAACCGCACGGCCAGACCCACATATCCGGCGCCGTCGACCACGCCACGATGGAGTTGCTCGGACTGTTCGGGTCGCGCTCGGAAAAGATCGCCGACTCCGAAAAGCTGGTCTTCTTCTTTACGGATGGCCAACCCACCCTGCCCTACGGTCCACTGGCTCAATCCGACAACACCCGAGCCGTACGTCGATCGGCGCTGAGGGCAAACAAGGCCGGCATCCGCATTCACTCGTTTGCAATCGGCCCCGAGGCGTTGGAGGGCCCCATCGCAAGTGTAGAACTCGCCGACATGACGGGAGGCTCGTTCATTCCGGTCCGCCACCCCGGCGAACTCTCCGCCGTCGTGGATGCCTTGAACTTCGCCAACCTCGAAGAGGTGATCCTGCGAAGTGAGACGACGGGCAATCCGGCCAACCCGTTTCGGGTAACCGCCGACGGAAGTTGGGGCGGTTTCGTGAAGCTGGTGCCCGGCTCCAACACGATCCAGATTTCGGCGCGCTCCACGGATGGCATCGATGCCGTCGAGCGGCTCCACGTCGTCCACGAGCCCGCTGCACCGCCCCTGTCGGTCCCCGCAGATCTCGGACTTCGACACAACCGATTGCTCGAGGATTGCTTGCGCGATCTGAAACAACTGCGTGTCGAAGCCGAGCAGGTACAGGCCGAGAAGGTGCGCAAGGAGCTGCTGCTCGAGATCGGGGAAGAGCGCGCCAAGGCCCGCAAGCGCGCCGCCGAACAGCGCAAGCAACTCGAACTCGAGGTCGAAGAAGCCGAGTAGCTGGCGAATCCTGCGGATTCGCTTTGCGGCGGAGTG
>JAHEEJ010000251.1 GCA_024640705.1 Deltaproteobacteria bacterium | reverse complement strand
GAGAGTGCAGAAGCGGAAAGCGCGAGGGATCTGCCTCGCGACATCCATTGAATTGGAGTCGCTCCATGCATTCGAAATTTGTCTCGATCTCCGCGATCGCGGCTCTCAGTTTTCTACCGATCTTCTCGAGCACCAACGCCAGCGCAATCGATTGGCCCAACGGTCAGGAGATCCTGATCGATTGCCCGGTCTGGGAATGGGATCCATCTCCGATTGCCGGAATCGAGTACGAGCTTTGCTTCGACGATATCGATCACTGTGTGGTGGCTGAAATCGGTACCTCGGTGTGCATCCCCAACCTGGGAGCCCACGATGTCTGGGTTACCGCGATCGAATATCAGGACGGGGAGCCCATCTATTACGATGGCGACATCGTTCCTGTCGCGCGGGTAGTCAGCGCAGATTTCGACGGAGATTCCGCGGTCGGATTTTCGGATCTGGGATTGTTCATTCAACAATTTGGCGAACAATTCAATAGCCCCGCCGATCTCG
The DNA here is from genome assembly GCA_024640705.1 of Deltaproteobacteria bacterium. Taxonomy (GTDB): domain Bacteria; phylum Myxococcota_A; class UBA9160; order UBA9160; family SMWR01; genus JACZVU01. The sequence continues at coordinate 4,950 of JAHEEJ010000251.1, read as the reverse complement.
ATGGCGATGGTTACGTCGGATTCATGGACTTCTCCCATTTCTCGGCTGCCTTCGGAAAGTGCGTCAATGCGAGCGGGAGCGTCTATACCGAGTGCGATCCGCTCGCGCACTGATGCGGCGATCAATCGGCGTCAGATCTGATTGGCAAGCGGGAACAGGCCGAAGAACCAGTCTGCAGCGCGTTGCCACCCGCTCTGCGCGGGCTGCCGGTACACGCGGCCCGCGCCGGACTCCCAGTAGAGTCGGTCATCCTGATCGAGGCCGACCCGCCACGAGTTGTCCGGGGAGATGTCCCTTGCGAGCATCGAGGCGAGCTGCTCCGCGAATTCAGCGTCTTCGATGAGCATGCCATTTTCGGTGTTGTGTAGCAGCCCTCTCGGCGACAGGTTGAGTCCGCCGATGTAGGCGCGCTTGCGATCGACCATGACGGTCTTGGAGTGCAATACCAGGGATTTTGACCGCACCGGTGGCGTGTCGACTTCCTCGATCAAGTGGGCATCGTGCCTCATTTCGTAGAGTTCGACTCCGGAATCGATCAACGCACGCCGCATTTTCTTGTACTGGCTGTTGGCGATCGCGTGGTTGTTCGAGGCGAGTGAATTCGTGAGCACGACGACGCGAATGCCTTGATCCCTGAGCGTGGCGAAATAGTCGACCAGGGGTTCTCCGGGTACGAAGTAGGCCGAGATGATGACGAGTTCATCCTGGATTTCTGCGACGAGCATTCCGAGCGACATGAAGACCTGATCGGGAGTGCCACCCCGGGCTTCATTCGGGTCGTCGGCCACCGCGAGTCCCGGTCCGAAGGTCATGCCGTCGCTCATCGCTTCGAGCTCGCTCTCCCAATTGCGGGGTGCCAGCGTGAACGAAGTCAGGATCTCTCGCTCTTCGTCGTAGATCTCCAGAACCCGCTCCTTCAGCTCGTCGAGCTCGTCGGCCTCGGGGTGATTCTGCACGAGTTCTTGGATGGGATGCGTCCATTCATCCGTCCAGTAATCGTCGAACGCATGGGACAGGTCTCTCACGATCGGTCCCACCGTGACGACATCGAGGTCCCTGAAATTCCTCTCGGAGTTGAGACCAAAATATTCGTTGGCGATGTTGCGCCCGCCCGCAATCGCCACCTGGTTGTCGGCAATGAGCACCTTGTTGTGCATCCGACTGTTCAAATCCGGGCGACTGAGCCACTCGAAAGCGCGAGAAACGACGCGATTCCCGCGGTTCATCCAGGGGTTGTAGAGGCGGATGTTGATCATCGGGTGTTGGGCGATTCCCGCGGTGTCGGATCCGTCGTTCGTGATCAGGAAATCGTCGACCAGCATGCGAACCCGCACGCCGCGGTCCGCAGCCTGGATCAAGCGCCTGGCGAGCAGGCCACCGGCTGCATCTCCCTTCCAGAGGTAGTACTGCAAGTCCAGGGATTGGGAGGCGGAATCGATCAGCGCCAGGCGCCATTGCAGTGCCTCATCGCTGCGATCGACCAGCAGGTAACCCGAGTCTCCGGGGCCCGCGTGTTCTGCAGCCATGGCCGCTTCTGAAAGAACGACCAATGCACCGCTCGTAGCGGGGGGCATGGCTTCGTCGACTGCAGCATCGTAGGGATCACGTGTGGAGGAATGCGTGCACGCACTCGTGACGGCGATCGCGGTAACCGTGAGTAGGTAGATAAAACGCTTCACGGGCATCTCTCTTTGGCCGACTCGATGGCGTTTGGCGATCACCACCGGATCGCAATGCTCGCACAGGGTCACCAGCTCTGACAGATGAGTCCTCGGCGTTCTTGCCAGGTGGTGCGCGGTCGACCTCATTAGGTGTGGTAGGATTTCTCGAAGGCGGTTGCCCTGGGAGGGTCTTGGATGGAGATCATGGAGCCGTGTCGCATGGCCAGCGAGGTGGCAGATCTCATGACGCCCGATCCCGTCACGGTTCTACCCACCACTTCCGTGGGTGAAGTGTGGCGAATCATGGCGGAGCGGCGGTTTCGGCATATGTTGGTGTCGGATGGGGCGCATGGCCTGTTGGGTTTGGTGAGCCAGCGCGACATTCTCGCTGGGGCACATTCAGCCGATCTGCGGGTCGAGAGCGACGTTCGCCCGATTGCGGATTTGATGCACCGATCAGTAGACACGGTGCGGCCCGAATGTTGCGCCGCGGAAGCCGCCCGCTACATGCTGGGCAGTAAGCACAGCTGCCTGCCTGTGGTCGACGATCACGGGATGCTGGTTGGGATCCTCACGGAGGCCGACTTCATGCGGCTCGCCACTCGCGGGGTCCCCGCCTGCACGTGCGGTGGAGTGAGCGTCGGCGCCTGAGTCCCGACGCTGCGAGCGCCGCGGCCCTACCATCAGCGCGTCGAAAACATACCCGCCACGATTTCAGCGCGATCATCGGGTCGAGAACCGCCTCTAGCTGCCGCAGAGGGCGCCTCAGCAATGTGCAACTACGAATCCCGCGCGCTGAGTCGGTTCGGCCGTGTTCTCGATCTCAACTGGCCTGGTCGTAAGGACGATGAACGCTTCTGGAGGCTCAATGCCTCGTGCGGCACCCGGCTCGAATGGGGGACTCATGTCCAACAAGAAATTGACCGTCCTGATCGTAGATGACAGCCGAACGGTCCTCGCTCAGATCGAAAATGTCGTGGCTGCAAACGAGCTTGTCGAAGTGGTGGGCACTGCGCGCAACGGAGCAGAAGCCGTTCAGCAGGTCAGTCAGCTTCGCCCGGATCTCGTCTTGATGGATATCGTCATGCCCGATGTCGACGGCCTGGCGGCGCTGCGCTTGATCCAGTCAAAAAATCCCGAGACGCGCGTCGCGATGCTCTCGTCGGTTGGCGCGATGGCGTCGAAGGCCGAAGAGGCGTTTCGCTTGGGGGCCATCCAGGTTTTGAGCAAACCAATTGATGAAGAGATTCTAGGAGCCCTGCTCGCCCAAGAGTGCGAGCGGGCCCAATCGTAGGTGGAAGCCAAAATGGGTGTCAAGTTCTTCGGACAATATTTGATCGAGCGCGGCGAGGTGAGCGCGGAACAGGTGCGGGCCGCCCTGGATCTGATGGATGCTGAAAACCGAAGCATCGGAGAGTTGGCGGTGGAGGGCCGACTCATCTCCAAGGCGGACGCCGACAAAGTCAACGCCGAACAGCGCCATCGCGACATGCCGTTCGGAGAACTGGCTGGGGAAATGGGCTTGTTGAGCGAAGAGCAGATCGACAACCTGGTCCAGCTCCAGTGGCGTACACGCCTGCGCGTGGGTCAAGCCCTGGTCCGCTTGGGGCACCTCGGAAAGGTTCGCCTCGAAGAGCTGTTGGTCAGCTACGAAGAAGAGCAGGCTCCGTATCGGATCGAAAATCTCGCGCTTCCCGAGGGTCTCGAGGGCAACGCCCTGGCGGCGTTTGCGATCGACCTCTTTCCCAATCTCCTGATGCGCGTCGCACGAATTGCAACTCGCATGGGCAAAGGTGAGCCGATCCTGGAATCGCCGGACCTTCCCGTTCAGGTTGCGGTCCTGGTGAGCGGTACGCCGAGCCTCTTGATCTGTCTGGCCGGAGATGAAGAGTTCTCACGTCACCTCGCCGCAATGGCGAGTGGGCTCGACCCCGACAGTCTCGACGCGGAAATGCTTGCCGATGGAGTGGGCGAGTTCCTGAATGTTCTGGCTGGCAACGCGATGGCGCTGGCGGAGCGAAACGGAATCATCACGGAACTCGAGCCGCCTCGGACTGAAGTCGGCTTCGAATCGGGATATCTCTTCGAGCTCGCCGTCAACGTTGGCCAGGCGGCGCTTTTCCTGAAGTCTCTCTGATCAGGGCAGGCGACCCTGGCCGCTCCATTCGAGCTGAGCTGAGCTGGGGATTCCGAACATTCAGCGGTCCCGTTCAGGCCGCACTGCGCTGGCGCGTCGGCTTCCAACGGGGGTGCGACAGGGTTTCCAGCAGCGACCGGTAGTTTCCGCTCGACGCCATCAGTCGTACGCCGAAACCGTGCAGTCCCGGCCCGCGTCCTCCGAGATCGCGCTTCGTCCACCAGATGATGCCGATGACTTCCACCTCATCGCCGTCTGGCCCCTCGAAACTCAACCGCACCTCGTCACCCATCTGGCCGATCGTAGAACTCCTGACGAACACGCCCCCCGGACCGACGTTCTGGATGCTCCCTTCGCCGGTCTCGTTCTCGAGTGCGATGTCGGCCCAGATGTAGGTGTTGAAGCGCGGCTCCGGCATGACGTGATAAATCGTCCAGTCGGAGACGTCAAGTTATGTTTTTTGTCACAAAACAGATAGAAGATGTGTCAGGCTCAAAAATAGCGCCTAACATTTCATTGATCGGAAGAAGATGCGCAAAAGAACTCGCTACGGGTCGTAACGCAACACCGACTTCACGAGTGCAGAGTTGCGCACGAATGTGCAGATTGCAAAGTGAGGCGCATTGATCGCAACACGGACCGGCAAGAGAAGTGCATCATTCAGGCGCTACCAGCGGCCGTTTCCGGGTTTCATATCTTCGGATTTGAGCGCAATTGGAAAGGATTCCCGGATTCTCGCGTCTGCCGCAGGATCGATGTAGACGGGGTAGTGCTCCGCGAGGATCTTTTCGACTTTTTCGTGAGCGATTTCGTAGGCGTCGCGCTTGCCAGTGTCCTTCCAGTCGTCATAGGTTCCGCGATCGGCTAGCTGGGGATACAGGTATTCCGTTTGCATCAGCTTCAGCGTCTGCGGGTGATCGAGAAAGTGTCCCGATCCCTCTACGGTATCGCGGATCGCGTCGAAGGAGAGCGTCTCGTCGGTGACTTCGATGCCACGCACGGCTCGCATCACGTTTCCGATCATGTCGTCGTCGATGACCATCGCCTCGAACGAGCACGCCATCAGGCTGCCCAGCATGCCCGCGGTTTCACCGATGAGGTTGCAGCCCGCCATCGCGGTCAACGTTGCGGTGATGCCTTTCTCGTAGCCCG
>JAHEEJ010000250.1 GCA_024640705.1 Deltaproteobacteria bacterium | reverse complement strand
ATCCCTACCCCTACTGGGAGTCGACTCTCACGGTGATGTTTCCCGATCGCGATTTCGAGAACCGCGAGACCGCGGAATTCGCGCTGTCGCAGATCACCACACCCGAGGGCGCACACCTCGGGATCTACAAACCCAACCCCGAGTACGCGGGCAAGACCTTGCGCGAAATCTCGGACTTGCGAGGCACGGATCCCGCGACGACGTTGATGGATTTGATTCGCGAGGCGCTGGACTACGAGGCGAGAACGGGCGAAACCGATGTCGAGAGCGTGATCGCTACGAGCATGAGCGAAGCGGACATCGAGCGGTTGATGCAATGGCCTCACACCAACCTTTGCACCGACGGCTCACTCGTGGCGTCCCACCCGCGCGGATTCGGATCTTATCCGCGGTTTCTCGGCCGCTATGTGCGCGAGCGCAAGATCATGGATCTGGCCACGGCCGTTCACAAATCGAGCGAACTCGCGGCCAAGCACATGGGCTTCCACGATCGCGGAACCATCCGGCCCGGCATGAAGGCCGACCTGGTTCTCTTCGATCCCGATCGCGTGCTCGACCAGGCGACACCCGCGGATCCAGAAGCGCTCTCGGTCGGAATCGAGCGGGTCTGGGTCAACGGAGAGCGCGTGTTCGAAAACGGCAAGGCCACCGGCCAGCGCCCGGGCCAGGTCATCCGCTGATCGAGCGAACTCGCAAGCAATTGGGAAGGAGGGAACTTTCGTGGCAATCGCGAGAAGAATCGGGATCAGCACTGCGCTACTCGCGTCACTGGTCTTTTCGGTCAGCGTGCTCTCACCGATCGATGTGCGAAGCGCGGATTCCGCGCGCAAGCTGGTTGTCGATGATCTGAGCGCCGTCAAGCAGGTATCGGTGCCGCGGATTTCTCCCGATGGCAATTGGGTCGCCTACGCGATCACCGAAGTCGACGTGAAAGCGGATACAAGCCGCAGCGACATCTGGTTGACGCGCTGGGACGGCTCTGAAACCGCTCAGCTGACGGCGACTTTGCAGTCCGAGCACTCGCCGCGCTGGTCGCCGGACGGCAAGCGATTGGCCTTCCTATCGACCGGAACCGATCAAGCTGCCGTCGACCAACTCTGGCTCGTCGACGCGAAAGGAGGCGAGCCCGACCAGGTGACGTCTCTCGCGAACGGGGTGACGGACTTCGACTGGGCGCCGGATTCGCGACGGATCGTCTTGATCTCCGGAGTCGCACCGGAGGGAAGCGATGCGGAGTCGACCTCGGGGCCAATCGTCATTGATCGCATGCTGTTCAAGCGGGACGGCTACGGCTACCTCGGCAAGGCCCGCTCGCGGCTCCACCTGCTCGACCTCGAGGACAAGAGCGTCGCCGTACTGACCGATGGGCCGCACGACGAAATCATGCCGTCGTTTTCGCCCGACGGTAAGCGCATCGCCTACGTGACGAAGTTGGGCGAAGACCCCGATCGCCACGAAAACTGGGACATCCTGACGATCAAACCCAACCCGGGCGCCAAACCGAAGCGCGTGACCGAGGGCAATCGGATGGAATGCGATCCGGTCTGGGGCTGGAGTTGGGGGAGCAATCCGGCCTGGAGCCCCGATAGCCGCCAGATTGCTTGCATCCAGGGCGGCCCACCCGAATTTTCCTGGTTCACCTTGCAGCAGATCGCGATCTTTTCGGCGAAGGGCGACCGCGGCAAACTGCCCACCGCCGCACTCGATCGCAACACCACCCGCCCGCAATTTTCGGATGACGGCTCGCGCGTGTTCTTCATCCTCGAAGACGATCAGAGCGCCATCTTGGCCTCCATCGCCACCGACGGCAGCGACCTGAAGCGATTGACGCAGCCCGGGCGCACCGTGATCGCATACGACCTCGGACCGGATGGGAAGATCGCGGTGCTTTCGAGCACGCCCGACGCACCGCCCGAAATTGCGTCCCTCGAAGCTGGACAGCTCAGACCGCTGACGCACGCCAACGCCGAACTGCTCGCCACCGTCCAGCTGTCGAACACCGAAGCCGTGAGTTACCAGAGCGCCGATGGCACGGAGGTGCACGGACTCTTGATGAAGCCTCCCGGCTATCGCGAAGGCGTCCGCTATCCGACCGTCTTCCGACTGCACGGCGGCCCGGTCGGGCAGTGGCAGCACGAGTTCGATTTCAGCTGGCAGGTCATCGCCGCCCAGGGCTACGTGGTCTTCGGACCCAATCCGCGCGGCAGTTCGGGGCGCGGCGAGGCCTTCCAGAAGGCGATCTTTGGCGACTGGGGCAATGTTGACGTGCCCGATGTGCTCGCGGCTGCCGATCACCTCGTCGCGATCGGCATCGCGGATGAAAAGCGACTCGGGCTGGGTGGCTGGAGTGCGGGCGCCATGTTGACCAACTACACGATCGCCTCCGACACCCGCTTTCGCGCCGCGACGAGTGGTGCGGGCGTCTCGAACATGCTCGCGGGATTCGGGACGGATGAGTGGTGGCAAGACTGGGAAGCCGAGTTGGGCCTGCCCTGGGAGACGCCCGGAAAATGGCTGCGGGTCTCCTACCCGTTCCTGCACGCCGACCGGATCGCGACACCGACCCTGTTTCTCTGTGGGACCGAAGACCACAACGTGCCGCTGATCCACTCGGAGCAGATGTACATGGCGCTGAAACGTTTGGGTGTACCGACGCAGCTGATCGTCTATCCCGGGCAGAGTCACGGATTTACCAAACCCAGTTTTCAGCGCGACGTGCTGACGCGTTATCTCGCGTGGTACGACCAATGGCTCCGCTGAGGCACCGTTGACAAGCGAATAGAAGCCAACCCCTTCCAAATGAGGATCGATCCCATGACCAACGCTGCCAGACACCTGCACCTCGCCAATCCGTTTCGGCGCCTGCTCCGGGCTTCTCTTGCAATGCTCCTGCTGGGCGGCGTCGGCATTGGAAGCGCAACCGCTGAAACGCTCGCGCTGATTCCGGACCGGGTCATCGACGGGCGCGCGGACGAGGCTCGCGCCGGTGCAGTGGTCCTGGTCGAGGGCGAGCACATCACCGCTTTGGCAGATCGATCCGAGATTCCCGCGGATGCGACCGTGATCGAGTTGCCGGGAACCACGCTCATGCCCGGCATGATCAACGCCCACGAGCACCCGCTGATGTACGCATCCGACTACCAGAACGCCCACCTCCAGGGCTCGTCGGCCCGCAAGGCCTTGATGGGTCTCGCGGGTGCCCAGGAGCACCTCCTCGCGGGCTGGACTTCGATCCGGGTCGTGGGCGATGCGGACGTCTTCTACGCAGCGCAAGATCTCCGCAAGGTCATCGACGACGGGATCTTCCTCGGCCCGCGACTGACCGGCGCAGGCCACTATCTCTCGATCACCGGCGGCGGCGGCGACGTCAACTTCTTCAGCCCCGAGCAGCACGTGATTGCCGACGGGCTCGTCGTCGACGGACCCGAAGAAATCCGCAAGGCCGTGCGGCGTGAAATCAAATACGGCTCGGATTGGATCAAGCTGCTCGTAACCGGCGCATTCCAGTCCGTGGGTGACAATCCCCGAAACATCGCGTTCAGCCCAGAAGAGCTGCGCGCGGCTGTCGAAGAAGCCGATCGGCACGGCGTGCCGGTTGCTGCGCACGCACATGCCGCGGAGGGCATCAAACAGGCCGTGAAAGCGGGCGTTCGCTCGATCGAGCACGGAACCTTCATCGATGCCGAGGCCGCCCGCATGATGGCCAAGCGCGGAACCTTCCTGGTGCCGACGATCTACGTCGGGGACTACTACGCGGTGACCGGCGACCTGCTCGCCCAGGAAAAGAACGACGATTACATGAAGAACGACCGCGCCAATTTTCTCGCCGCAATCGGACGCGCCCACAAGGCCGGCGTCAAGATCACCGTCGGCATCGACCTCGGCGGCTACGGGGTGGACCCGACGGTCTTTGCGCGGGAGTTCGCGATCCTGCACGAGGCGGGCATGACGCCGATGGAGGCCATCCAGGCCGGAACGCGCGTGAACGCCGAGTTGCTGCAATGGGAGGATCGGCTCGGCACGCTCGAAGCCGGCAAACTCGCAGACATCATCGCCGTCGTGGGCAACCCGCTCGAGGACATGAGCGCGCTCGAAAAGGTTTCGTTCGTGATGATCGGCGGCAAGGTCGTCAAACGCCCCGGGCGGACCGAATCGCTGAGCGGGTTGTTGATCAGCGCGCCACCGCATTGACCGCAGCAAACGCGCGCACCGGGCGAACGAGCGCCGACGATTAGAGAGGGAGCATGCGCGAGCACCCGTCACTCTGGCCGCGCTTGATTGCACTCGCCGGCATCGTTCTGATCGGATGCCCGCTCGACGCCGATGGCCCGGCGTCGAGCGCGCGAAGCAAGGCGGCGATTCGAATCGTCGCGCTGGGCGATTCGACCACCGAGGCCGGCTGGGAGGGCAACGCAAAGTCCGTCTATCCCGAACGTCTGGAAGCTGCGCTCGAGGCGCGCGGGATCGATGTCGAAATGATCAACGCGGGCATCAGCAACACGACGAGCCGGCAGGCCGTCGAGCGCCTCGATTCGGATGTGCGCCGCTTCGATCCGGACTACGTGATCATTCAGTTTGGCATCAACGACTCGTGGATCGACGCGTCCCTGGGCAGGACGGAGCCGCGCCTGACGCTCGCTCAATACGAGGGCTACCTGGAAAGCATCATCGCGACGCTGCGCGCCGATGGCGCAAAACCGATCTTGATGACCGCCAACCCGATGCGCTGGTCCGCGTTGTACGGTGACGAATTGAAAGACCCTGCGCTGGGCTTCGACTTCGACGATCCGCGTGGCATCAACCGCCTGCTGGATCTCTACTCGGAACGCGTGCGGGAAATCGCGCGCGAGGAGAAGGTACCGCTCGTCGATGTTTCGCAGCGCTTCGAGGCCTACGATCGCGTCCCGGGCCAGAGCATCCGCGACATCCTGCTCTCAAACGACGACATACACCCCAATGATGCGGGCCATGCGCTGATCGCCGAATGGTTGACGGAAATCCTGATCGCGGATCTGGCGACCGACTAGCGGGCGAATCCTGCGGATTCGCTTTGCGGTCAGCCGACACCGAGCGACATTTCGAGCTCGGTCACTTCGGACATCACGATCCGCTCCGATGGCCCAGCCTGAAGATCGTGAACGGCGGGCACCTCGTCCATCAGGGCCTCGATCTGCTCGCGAAGTTCGGGGCTGACCGAGCGAAACCGAAGCGCCACCGAGTCTCCATCATCCCGAAGCACCGTCGCGTCGAGCGCAATCGGATCTGCACCGGCGTTGCTGTGAAGCGCGACGCGTACTTCGGATCCGATTTCGATGCCCGGAAGCCCGACGACACGCATTCCCTCGATCGACAACTCGACGCCCATCACGCTGTAGGAGTCCGCAGTATCTTGCGCTCGGGCGGTTTCGACCGGGTGCGGAAACGGGCGGCGCGGGTGGCGGCGGCG
>JAHEEJ010000249.1 GCA_024640705.1 Deltaproteobacteria bacterium | reverse complement strand
CCAATGGCACGGGCATCGCGCATTCGAACGCCAAAGACATCGGCGGCATCTCGCCCAACGAGCTGACCTCCACGGCAGACCGCGATCCGATCGCCGGCACCCCGTGGCACAAGAGCACGCCCGCGTGCGTCGAAGCGATCTAGGCGGGGCGTTGTTGAATCGTTGAATTGGCAGCGAGGAACAGTTCGGCATGAGTCGTTCCTCTCCGCTTTGTCTGTTTTGGGGATTGCAAATGAAAAACCTCTCCCGGGTATTGGTTGCATGCGTCGGAGTGATTGCGGCGGCCCTGCTCGTCCGCTGCAGCATGCTCGGCCACAGCTCGGAATCGGGACAGCCCCCGGGCCTGGTCGCCGGCATCCTCGCCCCCTGCCCGGACAAACCGAATTGCGTGAGCAGTGAAGCCGGTGAGGATGCAGATCATCGGATTGCACCGCTCGATTATTCAGCCAGTAGCGCCGAGGAAGCCTGGGCCAGAATTCAGCAGGTCATCGCAGAACTCGGTGGCGAAGTCGCGATCGTCGACGACGCATACATCGCTGCGACGTTCACGTCTACGCTCTTTCGTTTCGTCGATGATGTCGAATGCAGGCTGGATGCATCCAAGCAGCAAATCCAGATCCGCTCCGCCTCGCGCGTCGGCCACAGCGATCTGGGCGTCAACCGAAAGCGAGCCGAAGCAATCACTCGCTTGTTCGACAGGAATGCAGTTGAATGATTGAACTGGGTGACAGGCCGCCACCAGTTGGGTTGAAATGCAAAAACGGCGATCGACGGCGATGGAATCTTTTCTCATGTGATTGTAGGGCTCTCGTTTCGGAAATTCAGGCATCCAGGAGGCGAACCAATGGATTCAGCCAACATTCCGCCCGGTGCTCGGAGTGGTCGATCGCTCGCGAATTTTTGCGGGATGCTCGTAGCGCTCGCGATGACCGCATGTGCTCACGGGCAGATCACCAACATGCGACTTGGAGACACCGCGGCGCTTTCGGGGAAAGTGTCGGTTGTCACGGTCACTTCTGAGGGCGTTGTCGCTGAGAGGCGGAGCGTCTACGAGCGATTGGACGCCGACCGCAGGATCGAGGAGGCGATTGTCTCCAGGCTCGTCGAGGACGATCATTTCGACGAGTCGGGAGACTTGCGGGTCAGCGTGCGAGTCACGGGATTTCGGCTCCGGTCGGCCGGGAATGCATTCTGGGCTGGCTACATGGCGGGAGTCGACAAGCTGGAAGGGGAATTCGATATCCAGCAGGGCGAAGGCCACACCAATCATTACGCCTTCCAGCTGTCGGGTGCAGAGGAGTGGTATTTCAAGTACAGCGCGACAGCCAGGTTCCGCTCTCTCTCGCGCGAGCTCGCGGAGAAGATCTCCACCTTATTCGAGCGCGAGGACGTCGCCGAATAGTGGAACGGACGGTCAGGCCTCAGGCGTTCGATCCAGCCGAACCGCGAGGTGTGCAGGCAGAGCCGAGACCGCGACCCGTGAGCGCTTTGGTTCCGGTCCAGACCATCCCGAGCAGCAGCAGTGCCAGGCCAAGCGTCGACAGTGTCGGCACGGGCGCGGCGATGCTGAACTCGACGTCGTCGTGCGTCATGACGGTCGCCCACGAGCCGCTCGGTGGAGAGCCGGCGGATTCGTGGAAACTCTCTTCGGTGAGAAAGAACCGCACCGCATAGGTTCCCGCCGGAAGCGAGAGTTCGCCGGGTAGCGTCCGCGTCGGTTCCCACTCCGCGTAGATCGACCGCACTTCGTCCGGCTGGGAACTCGCATACCAATCGGAGGCTCCATCCAGCACGAAGCTGTGCATGCTGGGTACCGAGTCGTTCGGCCCGGGTGTTCGCTGCGCCGTCTTCCACAGCACGTGAAAGCTGCTGTCAACCACCAGGTTCTGCGCCACCTGGCCGTGTTGATCCGTTACCAGGTAGGCGAACAGCAGATATCCCTCGAATGCGTAATCGTAGACACCGTCGGTGAAGCCCTGGGCCTTCCACGCCGCGTACTCTGCGTCGTTGCTGTTCCAGCCACCGACGAGGATCCCCGTGGTTTTCTCCACTTTGTTGAGCCACCAGCGTCCGGCGTAGCCGATTCGCTCGTTGGCCAGGTCGTCACCTTGCGGGCCCCAGAAGTAGCTGGGCTTCCCGTTCAACTTGAGCTGGTAGGCGAAGTTGGGTTTGAGGTTGCTGCCGGTGAAATTGCCGGCGAGGGTGAGTCCTTGGTCCCGGTACGCGAAGACGGCCGTGGCACTGGCGTAGTCGTAGCTGGCGATCTTGCCAGCGTCATAGGGCGTGGTTGCCGCGTCCCGCCAACGTTGATGCGCGGTATCCCAGTAGACGGCCGAGAGGTTGGCCGTTCCGGCGTGCGCCGCCGTCGGGGCGCCGGCCACGCCGACCGACAGGATTGCGGCCGCGAGTCCGAGCAGTAGCCGTGGAGTGCCGAGCGGGGCGAGCAGCATGAGCACGATCCGTGCCTCGAGGTCCGTCAGACGCCGAGGGGGCAAACCGCGATCCGCGCATGGCGATTCGGATCCGACGCCCTCGGCAATCGTACCCGTTCCCGGCGCCTCGATCGAATCGCGAAGCGCGGAACCCTAGGAGGCCAGCAGCCCCGTCGGGCGCACGATGTGGGTCTGCAGCCGCACCGCGTCCTTCGACACGCCCAGCGCCATCGCGACCAGCTGCGGGATGTGCAGGATCGGCATGTTGAGCTTGCGGCCGACGCGGCTTTCGATGTCGGGCTGGTAGGCGTCGAGGTTCAGGTGGCAGAGCGGGCAGGGCGTGACCATCGCGTCCGCGCCGGCCTCTTTGGCGCTGACGATGGCGTTGCCGCCGAGCTGCATCGAGTTCTTCTTGTTCACCATCGCGATCGGGAAGCCGCAGCACTTGAGCCGCTCGTCGTAGCGGACGGGCGTGGCGCCGAGGACTTCGATCAGCTTCTCGAGTTCGTCGGGATCGTCCGGGTTCGCGAGGTCGTTGACTTCGGGCGGTCGCGTCGCGTAGCAGCCGTAGAAGGCGCCCAGCTTGAGGCCCGTCAGCGGCTTGACGACCTTCTCCTTCAGCCGCGCCAGGCCGTAGTCGTTGAGCAGCACCTCGTAGAAGTGCTTGACCTTGACCTCGCCCTTGTAGCGGCGCCCGGTGTCGCGCTCGAGTTCGTCGTTGACGCGCGCCATGTGTTCGGGCTTGCCGTCGAGCTTGCGCTGCGCCTTGCGGTGCACCCCCTGGCAGGTGGTGCAGATGTTCATGATGTCGAGGCCCTGCGCCTCGGCGAGCGAGAACGTGCGCGCGTTCATGATGTCGGCGACCATGGGATTGTCTTCGTTGATGACGCCGGCGCCGCAGCAGGCGGCATCGGTCATCTCCACGAGTTCGATTCCCAGCTTCTCGCAGGCGAGGTAGGTGGCGACCAGATTCTCTCGTCCCGCACCCTTCGCGACGCACCCGGTGTAGAGGGCGTACTTCATTTTCGGAGCTCCTCGAAACGCGCAAAGGTCTTCTTGACTTCGTCCAGCTTGTCGATCTTGTGCGGGATGAGCGGCGGATTCTTGCCTCGCAGCATCATCCGCAGCCCGATCGGCACGAGCGAGAGCAGCCCGGGCAGGTTCAGGAAGCCCATGCTGCGCGCGGGCAGGTAGTTCTCGTCCAGGATGCCGCGCTTGCCGACGGTCTCGCGGAAGCCCAGCGCGTGGCGGGCGCCGGCGTTGCCGTGGAAGCCGTCGGCCATCGCCTTGACGCGGATCTCTTCGATGCGCTCCAGCGGCTTGGTCTCGGTCGGGCAGCGCGTCGAGCACTCGCCGCAGTGGGTGCAGTCCCAGACGCCGGTTTTCGCCGAGACCGCGCGCATTCGGTTGGGCGTGTCGACATCGCGCGAGTCGAAGATGAAGCGGTGGGCCTTGGCGAGCGTGGCGGGGCCGAAGAAGTTCTCGTCCACGGCCAGCACGTTGCAGTCGGAATAACAAGCTGCGCAGAGGATGCAGGTGGTGGAGGGGTCGATCTGCAGGAATTCCTCCGGGCGCTGCGTCCGTTCGTGCTCGGGCACGCTGCCGTTGCCCGCCTCGAGGTAGGGCTTCGCCTTGTTGAGCGAATCCAGGAAGGGATCCATGTCGACCACGAGATCGCGCAGGATCTTGAGGTTGCCGATCGGCGCGACGCTCATCACGCCGTCGATCGTGCAATCGGAGACCTGCGTCTTGCAGGCCAGGCGCGCGTGCCCGTTGACCTTCATCGCGCAGGATCCGCAGATCGCCGAGCCGCACGAGTAGCGCAGCGCCAGCGTCGGATCTTTTTCGGCGCGGACCTTGTTGAGTGCCTTCAAGATGGTGATGCCAGCGGGCAGCTCGATCTCGAAATCCTGATCGTGCGGCTGCTTGTCCACAGCCGGATCGAACCGCTGGATTCTCATAGTGACCTTGCGGCTGGCCATCAGTACTTCCTCTCTTCGGGCTGGAATCGGGTGACTGTCACGGGCTTGTATTTCAACTCGTGGCCGCCGTCGTCGGTGCGGAAGGCCATGGTGTGGCGCATCCAGTTCACGTCATCGCGGGTGGGGAAGTCGGTGCGGAAGTGGGCGCCGCGGCTTTCCTCTCGCGCCAGACCGCCGTCCACGATCAGCTCGGAGTACTCGAGCATGTTCGAAAGCTCGAGCGCGTCGATCAGGTTGAGGTTGAAGTTCGTGCCGCGGTCCTTCACCTGCACCTTGCCGAAGCGGTCCCGCAGACCCTTGATCTCGGTCTGGGCCCGCTGCATGTCTTCCGCGCAGCGGTAGACGCCGACCTTGTAGGTCATGATCTCCTTCAGCTCCTCGCGAATGACGCTCAGGTCTTCCGAGCCGTCTCCCGCGTAGAGCGCTTCGATGTCTTTGCGTGCGGCGTCGATCTCGCGCTCCTCGTTGACGTCGGCCTGCTTCAAACCCGGTGTGACGTCGAGCATCTTCTTGCCCGCGCGGCGCCCGAACACCAGGGCCTCGAGCAGCGAGTTGGTGCCGAGCCGGTTGGCGCCGTGCACCGAGGTGCACGAGCACTCGCCCGCGACGAAGAAGCCCGTCACCTGCTGGCCCTTCTCGTCGAGGTAGACCTGGCAGTCGTTGTTCGCCGGGATGCCGCCCATCGAATAGTGGGCGGTGGGCTGGATCGGCACCGGGTCTTCGATGCAATCCACGCCGATGAAGTCCTTGGCGAGGTTGTAGACCTGCGGCAGGCGCTCCATGATCTTGTCCTTGCCGAGGTGCCTCAGGTCGAGCAGCACGTACTCCTTGTTCGGCCCGGCGCCGCGCCCCTCGTTGATCTCGGTCTGTTCCGAGCGCGAGACGATGTCGCGCGGTCCGAGTTCCATCTTCGAGGGTGCATAGTTCGACATGAAGCGATCGCCGTCGGCGTTGATCAGGTAGCCCCCCTCACCGCGCGCGCCCTCGGTGAGCAGGATGCCGTGCTGGTACAGCCCCGTCGGATGGAACTGCACGAACT
>JAHEEJ010000248.1:2587-5458 GCA_024640705.1 Deltaproteobacteria bacterium | reverse complement strand
CGTACAGCGGGACCACGCTGGCGATCTCGGGCGTCTCCTCGGCGACCCGCGCCTTGATCCGCAGCCGCTGGTTCGGCCCCGTCGCGTAGAGGTGATAGACCATCTCGAAGCGCGGCGTCTGGCCGAGGTAATCGACTGCGGTGACGTCCATCAACATGTCGAAATCGGCTTCGTCGCGCAGAAAGTGCATCACGGCCTCGATGCGCTCCGCGTCGACCAACGCCGTTGCATCGCCGTAATCGGCGTGGGTCTTTTGCACGGCGTCGGGAAACTCGTCGATCAGTTTTCGCAGCGCCGACGATCCGAAGTCTTCCATCAGCTGGGCTTCTCCCCGCCCGCGTGCACGCGGTCGTACTCTCCGCGCAGGAATTCGAGCCGCCGCTTGAGCAGGGTCTCGGGCACGAGCAGCCGCTCTTTGTCGTAGTTGAGCGTTCGGCGATCGTACGACGAGATCTCGAACTCGCGGCTCATCACGATGGCCTCTTCGGGGCAGGCCTCTTCGCAAAGACCACAGAACATGCAGCGCGACATGTCGATATTGAAGGCTTCCGGGTAGCGCTCGATCCGCGCGCCTTCGATTTCTCCGGGCACGATGCTGATGCAATCCGTCGGGCAGGCGAACTCACAGAGTCCGCAGGCGACACAGCGAGGCTGGCCGTTGTCGAGCTGCACCAGTACCGGCATACCCCGAAATGCGTCGGGGTAGTCGATGCGCTCATCCGGATACTGAACGACGAAGTCCGTGCGATTCTTGCCGGTGATGAAGCCGCGCAGGTTTCGGAAGAAGTGCCCGGCCGTCACCGCCAGACCCTGGACGATCATCGGGACGTAGAGCCGCTCGAGAAAACCGAGCTTCTCGTGACGTTTGACTTGAATCACTTCGCCGGGCATGGTCGGCAAAATATAGGCGATATGAGATCCGGGCCCACCCGGGAAACACCGAATTCAGCTCCGAATCAGTGCCATCGCGATTGCCGCTCGCCCAGCAAGGCGAGCGGCAGGAGAGTTCCGCATTACCTCGAAAACACCCGCCGCTCGCCCGTTCAGGCGATGGGTTTCTCGATGACGGGGTAATCGGAATCAGCCGATTCCTTATGTCGCCCGTCTGCGGGGACCTTCTCGGCCTGGATGCGGGCCTGGAGCTTCATCAGGCCCTCCATCACGGCCTCGGGGCGCGGCGGGCAGCCCGGGATGTAGATGTCGACCGGAATGATGGTGTCGATCCCCTGGACGGTCGCGTAGTTGTTGTACGGGCCGCCCGAACAGGTGCAGGCGCCGAAGGCCATCACCCATTTCGGCTCGGCCATCTGGTCGTAGACCTTCTTGAGGATCGGCGCATTGCGGTGGGTGATCGTGCCGACCACCATCAGCAGGTCGGCCTGCCGCGGCGAAAAGCGCGGCAGCGCGCAGCCGAAGCGGTCGAGGTCGTAGCGCGGCCCGGCAACCGACATGAACTCCATCCCGCAGCAGGCCGTCACGAACGGGTAGAGGAACATCGAATACTTGCGGCTCCAATTGACCACCGCGTCGGCGCGGGTCGCGAGGAAAGAATCGCCCCCCTGGCGCAAGTACTCGACCGCGCGCGCGGGCATCTCGTTGACTCTCGCGCGCTGGGCCTCGGTGGGCTCGACGATGTGGCGCGGCTTGCGGGCTTGCGTGCGATCCATTTGATCCTCTCGATTCCCTCGTTCCAGCCCACTCGGTGGGCCAGGCTCGCGCGATGACTCGAGACGCGCAGCCGCCGACTATAGCGCCACCCCCGGTTCGGCGCTGATTGACGACGGAATTCAGCGCCGTTTTGCATCTCGCCTGCGGTATCGTCTGCCTCCGATGGCGAACCCTCGAACCGGCGCACTGCTCTTGAATCTCGGCACCCCGGACTCCCCGAGCGTGACCGACGTGCGGCGCTACCTGCGCGAATTCTTGAACGACCCGCGCGTGATCGACATCCCCGCACTCGGGCGATGGCTGCTGCTCAACCTCATCATCCTGCCATTTCGCCCGAAGAAGTCCGCGGCCGCCTACGCGAAGATCTGGACACCCGAAGGCTCGCCGCTCTTGATCCACAGCCGCGCACTCGCGGACGCGGTCGGCCGAGAGCTCGGCCCCGATTGGGTGGTCGAATTGGGGATGCGCTACGGCAACCCGACGATCGCTTCGGCACTCGAGCGACTGCGGGCGGCAAACGTCTCGCAACTCGTGGTGCTGCCGCTGTTTCCCCAGTACTCGGAAGCGGCGACCGGTTCTGCGCTTGCAAAACTCACAGAAGAAATGCAGCGCAGCGACTACGCGCCGCCGCTCGAGACGATCTCCGCATTCTACGACGCCCCGGGTTTCACCCGGTCGGTGGCCAACGCCGCCGAAGAATCACTCCGCGAATTCTCGGCGGATTTCGTGCTGTTCAGCTACCACGGCCTTCCCGAACGCCACGTGCTCGCGAGCGACCCGAGCGGCGCGCACTGCCTGGCGAGCGACGACTGCTGCGCTTCGGTCCCGGAGGCGAATCCCAATTGCTACCGCGCGCAGTGCTTCGCGACGACCCGCGCCGTCGCGGAAATCCTCGGCCTCGGACCCGAGCAACATGCGACCGCGTTTCAATCCCGCCTCGGCCGCACGCCCTGGATCCAACCCTTCACGGACCACATCCTGGTCGATCTCGCGGAGCGCGGCATCAGGCGGATTGCGGTGATTTGCCCTTCATTTACAGCGGATTGCCTCGAAACCCTCGAGGAGATTGGGATCCGCGCCGCCGAGCAGTGGCACGGTCTCTGTGGCGGCGAGCTGGAGCTGATCCCCGCCGTCAACGCGCGGCCCGACTGGGCCCACGAAGTCGCCGAAGCCTTCCGCGTCGTGCAGAACTCCTAGCCTGCC
>JAHEEJ010000248.1:0-2487 GCA_024640705.1 Deltaproteobacteria bacterium | reverse complement strand
CGAGCAGTGGCACGGTCTCTGTGGCGGCGAGCTGGAGCTGATCCCCGCCGTCAACGCGCGGCCCGACTGGGCCCACGAAGTCGCCGAAGCCTTCCGCGTCGTGCAGAACTCCTAGCCTGCCAACAAAACTCGCTGCTCGTCTCGAATCGGATCGGGAGCTAGCTCTGTTCGATTTTCTTGCGCAGTTGGTTGCTCGGGATCGGTGACGGGGTGCCATCGGGCTCAAACCCCATGTCGCCCGATGGCACCCCGTCACCGACCCCGAGTGGCGCTTCCTTTCGCGAGGGCTCTAACTCAGCGATTGAATCCGGCCGGTGTGCGCGGGCTACATGGGGTTCGAACGAATAGCGCTCGCGTCCCGGTTCCCCAGGCAGAAGCCACACGTTGAACCAGATTGTTAGTGAATGACTCTCAACGCGCCGGTTTGTGGGGGTTGGGCCTTGCTCGTGGCGCGGAAGGGGGGTGGTTAAAGGGAGACTTGGCGGGCGGCGTTCAGGCCGGATTCGCAGGAATCGGAGACGCTGATTCCGCCGAGGTAGGCGCCCGCGAGGGCGAGGCCTCGGAAGTCTGCGAGCAGTTTGCGGATGCGGGCGATTCGCGCGACGTGGTCGCGGCGCGGTTGGGGGATGGCCTGGCGCCAGCGGGTCACCGCGAGCACGCGCGGCTCTTCATCGAGGCCCAGAATCTGATCGAGGTCGGCGCACACCTGCTTGACGACCTCCTCGTCCGAGAGTTCCAGGGCTTCGGGCCAGCGCATGCCGCCGGCGATGCACTGCAGCAGCTCGCGACCGACCGGCGCCCGCGATGGGAACAGCTGGCTCATGTAGAGGCAGCCGAGCAGCTTGATTTCCGCGCGGCGCGGGACCAGGAATCCGAAGCCCTCGATCTTCTCGCGCACTTTGTTCGGGTCGACGCCGAGCGGAACGCCCACGATCGGCGCGTATTCGATCGCCGCGAGTTCGTCGGCCAGGTCCGAACTCACACCGCGCAGGATTTCGGCAGCATCGTCGGCGGGCGCGGCCAGCACGACCCGCTTGGCGCGCACGCGGCGCTCACCCGCCGGTCCCGAGGTCAGAACCAGCCAGCGATTGCCGTCGCGGCGGATTCCGGTCACCCGGTTTTCGAGCGCGACCGGTTCGACCAATCGTTCGGCGAGCACGCGCGCGAACGGCCCCAATCCCTCGGCGGCCGAGTGGCTGCCCCGCAACCCGCGCGCTCGCTTGCGGAACATCGTCGCCAACGCGCCCAGAACGATCGATCCGCTCTTGCGCTCCATTTCGACGAGTGAGGGGAATACCGCCTCGGCGCCGAGTACGTGCTCGTCGCCCGCGTAGACGCCGGTGAGGAAAGGCCCGACGAGGCCCTCCACGACCTGCTTGCCGAGCCGGCGACCGATGAACTCGGCGACGGTTTCGTCGCCGCCGTTCGACCGGCGAATGAACGGTTCGGCGAGCAACCGCAGCTTGCCCGTCGCGCTCATCAGCGGAGTTCGCGCCAGCGCGATCGGCCCCATCGGGACGGGCTGCAGCCCACCCGCGTCGTAGATCCAGCGCTTCTTGCTCGCGGGCTGCGCGGCGAGCAGCGACTTCTCGGCTCCGAGCGCGCGGCAAAACTGCAGCATCGGCGCCTTGATGTGGGTCGTATTCGGTCCGCGCTCGATCACGTAACCCGACACGTGGTCGGTCCGCATCACCCCGCCGGGCCGGTCCGACGGGTCGATGACGAGCACATCCTCGCCGGCCAACTGCAACTGGAGCGCCGCCGCCAGGCCCGCGATCCCGGCCCCCGCTACCACTGCGCCAACTTCGGGATCGCTCATCAGACCGTCTTGCTGAACATGGGTTTCTCGCCCTTCTGCTGGTCAGCGAGGTAGGCGTCGAAGGCCATCGCGACGTTGCGAACCAGCAGCCGGCCGAGCGGCAACACGACGATGCTGCCATCGGGCGCCCGCTCGATCAGCTCGTCGGCCACGAACGGGTCGAGCTTCTGGAGTTCGCTCTCGAAGCGGGTCGCGAAGGGTTGCCCGAAGGCCGCCTCGAATTCCTCGGCCCGAAGCACCCCGTGGCACATCAGCCTTCCGATCACCCAGCGCCGCTCGATGTCGTCACGCGTCAGGTGATGACCGCGCATGGTCGCGAGTCCGCGCTCGCGCACCGCGTCCTCCCAATCGCCGAGATTGCGCTGCGATTGCGCGTAGCTCGCGCGCAACTCGCTGATTGCGCTCGGCCCGAATCCGATCAAATCCACCCCCGCCTGGGTGGTGTGCCCCATGAAGTTCCTGCGCAGGGTTCGGTCTTCAAGTGCCTGGGAAAGCTCATCTTCGGGTTTCGCAAAGTGATCCAACCCGATGAAGCGATAGCCCGCATCGAGAAAGCGCTCGATCGCCATCAGCATGATCCGCAGCTTCGTCGACGCCCCGGGCAGGTCCTTCTTCTCGAAGCCGCGCTGCTGCTTGGCGATCCAGGTGACGTGCGCGTAGGAGTAGAG
>JAHEEJ010000247.1 GCA_024640705.1 Deltaproteobacteria bacterium | reverse complement strand
GAAGCGATCCGCCTCGATTTCCTGATCCCGATCGAAGCCGCGCTGGGCGAACTGGCCGGCCAATGACGCGAGTTCGACCGCGCCGCCGCCGCCGCTGGCGCCCACCGCGACGAGCAACAGCGAAAATGCGATCCCCCGCCCGAGCCCGCGCAGGTGATCGCGGTTGCGGAAATGCCCGAGTTCGTGGCCGAGCACGAATGCGAGTTCGTTCTCGCTCTCGACATTTTCGAGCAGGCCCTGGGTCAGCGCGATCACGCCGCCGGGAAGTGCCACGGCGTTCGGTTCGGGGTTGTCCCAGATCGCGATTTCGAACCCATAGGGACTCTCGGGCCAATGGCCCAGCATCCGGTCCAGCAGCTGCGCGATCGACTGCTCGCGCGGGTCGACCGCCTCGTCGGCTTCGGCAGCGCGATCGAACCAGCCGGAAAACAAGCGCAGCTCGAGTTCGATCGGGATATGTGGCGCTGCGAGATCGACCGCGAACGCAGCCGCGCAGGCAACCGCAATCGCGATCGCGGCCACCCCGACCACGAGCAACAGCGCTTCGCGCAGCGGGTGAGTGCGGGAGACGTTGATTCCGTCCTCGGGCAGCGACGGATCGAACTTCACGGCGCGTTGAGCAGCTTGACGCCGGTGCCGAACGCGAGCACTTCGAGGCCCGCAATGCTCTCGGAATTTCCGGCGTTGGCCATCCGGCAGGTTTCGAGGCGGACGTTGACGATGGCGTGATAGCCCCCCTCGACGGCCTGTTGCTTGAGGCGCATCAGCGCTTCGCGGCGGGCGCGATCGAGCAGAGACTCGTACGCCTTGATCCGACCTCCGAAAATCGCTCGCAACCCCGCCAGAAATCGCTTGAAGTAGTCGACGGAGATGACGACGCTCCCCGTGATCAGCCCGCTCTCGGTGACCTTCCAACTGGGGGGAACACTGCGAAAGGTGATCGCCGGGAGGCTGCGCCAACGCAACTCGCGCTTGCGGATCGACGCGTAGTGGCGCCGCTCGACGGCGGCTCCGGTGAAATAAGCCAAAACCAGCAGCGCGAGTGAAATCCCGAGCCGAACGCCTAGCTCCACCTGGGTGTCCATCGCTATTCGACCGTGACCGCGGTGCCGTAGGCGAAGAGTTCGGCCGCGCCCTGCGCGACGGAGCTCGTCGAAAAGCGGATGTTCACCACGGCGTTCGCCCCGAGCGACTCCGCTTCCCGGACCATTCGGCCCACGGCATCCTCACGCGCTTCCGCGATCAGCTCGGTATAGGCCTTGAGTTCGCCGCCGACGATGTTCTTGAAGCCCGCCATGATGTCCTTGCCGATGTGCTTCGCGCGCACCGTACTCCCCGACACCACACCGAAAAACCGCGTGATCTGTTTACCCGGAACCGTCTCGGTATTGCTGAGAATCACCGCTCACCTCCTTGGGATGGACCGATCGAACCGCGTGGAGTTCCGCTTCGCCAGCAGAACCCCGGGGGACGACCCGCAGGCTAGCGTGGCCGCAGTTGGGATCCCAAAGCTAGGGCGTCGTGCGCGGGCTTCGGTCGAGCTAAGCTGGGCGAGCTTTTGGACGGACCGCCCTTCGGGCACTGCCTGACACTCCCACAGGGGGTTTTGATGCGCCGCATTTTCCCGTGGCTGGCCGCGGGGCTTTTCCTCTCCGCAACGCCGGCCTCGCCCGACGAGATCCTGGTTGACGGCATCGCCGCGCAGGTCGGTGAAGACGTCGTCCTCGTCTCCGAAGTGATGGCGATGGTCGCGGAAGGGGAGAAGCAGATGCGCGCCGCCGGCGTTTCCGACGACCAGATCGCGAAACTCCGCGCCCAGGGCCTCGAGCGCCTGATCGAAGACAAGTTGATTCATAGCGAAGTGAGGCGGATGGAATTGTACGCCTCCGACGACGAGATCGATGAAACCATCGGAATGATCGCAAGCGATAACGGGATCACGGCCGAGCAGCTCGAAAAGAGCGTGCGCGCCAAGAACATGGATTTCGAGGATTACCGCCAGCAGATCAAGGAAAAGATCGAGAACCAGCGAGTCATTCAGGTAGCGCTGGTCCCGAAGGTCGAAGTCGAAGAAAGCGCGGTCCGCCGGCTCTACGATCAACGTTTCAAAGACCAGCCCAGTGGCGGACAGCAGATCCACCTGCGCCACATCCTGGTTCCGGCCGGCGAGAACAAGAACCTCGACACGGCGTGTGCGGAGGTGGATGCCGCCGCCGAGCGGATTGCCGCCGGAGAGGCGTTCGAGGTCTTGGCCTCGGAAATTTCGGTCGTCGCACCCAACCAGGGCGGCGACATCGGCTGGGTGCACGCGTCTTCACTGGCGTCGTGGATGGCCAAGCTCGTCGCGAAACTCGAGCCGGGCCAGGTCAGCCCGGTCAATCGACAGCCGTTCGGGTGCAACCTGCTCAAGCTCGTCGAAAAGAAGGCCTTCGAACGGATCACCTACGAGATGGCGCAGCCGCAACTCTTTCGGGAAATTCAGCAGATGATGATCGAGGCGGAGTTCGTGACCTGGATGGAGGATCTCCGGGAGCGCACCTACATCCAACGCTACGGCTACTTCGCGGACGCCGCCAAGCTCGACACCACCGCCGCCGATTCCGCTGACGCGGGGCAGGGCGCGCTATTCCAGTGAGCGGTGAGCCTTCATCGCTCACACACATCCTGATCAGAGGTGCCCGCGAACACAATCTGACCGACTTCGACGTTTGCATTCCGCGGGACCAGCTCGTCGTCATCACCGGTCTTTCCGGCTCCGGAAAATCTTCTCTCACATTCGACACGATCTACGCCGAGGGCCAGCGCCGGTACGTAGAATCGCTATCCGCCTACGCGCGCCAATTTCTCGAACAGATGGCGAAGCCCGACGTCGATTCCATCGACGGTCTTTCACCCGCCATTGCGATCGAACAGCGCACCGTCGGCAAGAGTCCCCGGTCCACGGTCGGAACGGCGACCGAGATCTACGACTACCTTCGACTCCTCTACGCGCGAATCGGACAGCCCTTCTGCCATCGCTGCGGAAACCCGATTTCCAGCCAGACCCTCCAGCAGATGACGGAACGCGTGATCGCGTTGGGAGCCGGAACCAAGCTGCAGATCCTCGCTCCCGTGATTCGGGGCAGGAAGGGCGAACACCGCAAGGAGCTGCGGGAACTTTCCAAGCAGGGATTCGTTCGGGTTCGCGTCGATGGCGAAATGCGTGAACTCGCCGACGAGATCTCGATCGCCAAACAATCGAAGCACGATATCGATGTCGTGATCGACCGGATCGTCGCGAAGGACGCTGCGCGCAAGCGCATCGCGGAATCGATCGAGACGGCCGTGCGGATTTCGGGTGGCCTCGTCAGCGTCGACGTCGGCCCGGGGCAACAGGAGTGGACGCTCTCAGAGCACAGCGCGTGCGTCGACTGCGGAATCTCGTACCCGGAAATCGAGCCGCGCTCGTTCTCGTTCAACAGCCCTCACGGCGCTTGCCGGCACTGCGGCGGCCTGGGAACGCACGACGAATTCGATCCTGCGCTGATCGTGCCCGATGCGTCGCTGTCGATCTCGCGCAGGGCGATCGCGCCCTGGAGCGGACGTCGCGTCCCGACCTACTACCGGCACCTGCTCCAGGCGCTCGCGGACCACTACGAGATCTCGCTCGATACACCCTGGAGCGAACTCGCCGAACGCGTGCGCGACGGGATTCTTCGCGGTGCGAAGGAAGAGATCGCCTTTGCGTTCGAGGCGGGCAAGCGCGGTCGCGCGATCAAGCGCCACTGGGACGGTGTGCTCGGCGAACTCGAGAGGCGCTACGCGCGCGGCAGTGAAGCCGAACGCAAAGAGCTCGCACGTTACCGCTCGCCCCGCAGCTGCCCCGATTGCGACGGTTCGCGCCTGCGCATCGAAGCCCGAAGCATTCGAGTCGGCGGAGAAGCGATCTCGGAGCTGACGCGGCGTTCGGTCGGGGACCTGGCCGAATTTTTCGAGCAGCTCGAGCTCGCGTCGGCGGAGCGCGCGATCGCGCAGAAGATCGTCGTCGAGATTCGGGATCGGTTGCGCTTCCTGAAGAATGTCGGCCTCGACTACCTCACGCTCGACCGCAGCAGCATGACGCTTTCGGGCGGCGAGAGTCAGCGGATTCGCCTCGCCACCCAGGTGGGCGCCAGCTTGATGGGCGTTCTCTACATCCTGGACGAACCGTCGATCGGCCTGCATCCGAGGGACAACCAGAGACTGCTCGAAACGCTCGTGCGGCTGCGCGATGGCGGCAACAGCGTGCTCGTCGTGGAACACGACGAGGCGACGATCCGGGCGGCGGATTTCGTGATCGACATGGGGCCCGGCGCGGGAATTCACGGCGGGCAGATCGTCGCGCTCGGAACACCCGCCGAGATTGCTGCGAGCGACACCTCGATCACCGGGGACTACCTCGCGGGGCGGCGAAGCATCCGCGTGCCAACGCGGCGCAGGCCTGCGGGCGAGCAGGCGCTGATCCTCGAAAACTGCCGGGGTCACAACCTGAAGAACCTCGACGTGAGCATCCCACTGGGGCTTTTCACGGCGGTGACCGGAGTATCGGGCTCTGGAAAATCGACGCTGATCAACGACACGCTCTACCGCGCGTTGGCCGCCCGGCTTCACCACGCCGAAACGCCCGCCGCTGCCTTCGATCGCATTCTGGGCCTCGATGCCATCGATAAAGTGGTGGACGTGAGTCAGGCGCCGATCGGGCGCACGCCGCGCAGCAACCCGGCTACCTACACGGGCGCGCTCTCGAGCATCCGCCAGCTGTTCAGCCAGGTTCCCGAAGCGCGCGTTCGCGGCTATCCGACGGGCCGCTTTTCGTTCAACGTGAAGGGAGGCCGGTGCGAGGCCTGCCAGGGCAACGGAACCCTGCGCGTGGAGATGCACTTCCTGCCCGACATCTTCGTGACCTGCGAGGAGTGCGCGGGCCGGCGCTACAACCGCGAGACGCTCGAGATCCGCTACAAGGGCTACAGCATTGCAGACGTGCTCGAGATGACCGTCGAAGAGGCGCTCGGTTTCGCAGAGAACGTCCCGTCGCTCCGGCGCCCGCTGAAGACGCTGTTCGACGTAGGCCTCGGCTATCTGCATGTCGGTCAATCGGCAACCACGCTCTCGGGAGGCGAGGCGCAACGCGTCAAACTGGCAAAGGAACTCTCGCGCCGCGATACGGGGCGCACCCTCTACCTGCTCGACGAGCCGACCACGGGCCTGCATTTTGCGGACGTCGAGCAACTGCTGGGCGTGCTCGATCAGTTGGTCGAAAAGGGCAACACGGTGGTGGTCATCGAACACCATCCGGATGTGATCAAGACCGCCGATCACGTGATCGACCTGGGCCCGGAGGGTGGCGAGGAAGGCGGGATGATCGTGATCTCGGGTACACCGGAAGAAGTCGCTGCCTGCCCGACGAGCCATACGGGAAAAGCGCTTCGAGAGGTGTTGTA
>JAHEEJ010000246.1 GCA_024640705.1 Deltaproteobacteria bacterium | reverse complement strand
TGGTTTTCGTCGGCGGAGCGGCCTCTTCGAAGCCGACCACGCCGCCCAAGAGCTTCGTTCACCATTTGCGCCCCGCAGCGGAAATCGAAAGCCGCTCGCTGCCGCCGATCGATCTGGCCGCTCGCCTCGCGGAGGACGCGAGGGTCCGAGACGAGCCCGCTCCGTACCGGGTCGCCTATGCGATCCCGCTGCGCGCGAGCCCGAAAGCTGCGGGGACCTGGGAAACCATTCCGGGTGTGGGAAGCGTCTGGAGACTTCGGGTCGACTCGCCCGGAGCCGTCTTCCTGAGTTTCAAGTTCTCCGACTTCGAACTCCCGGAGGGCGCGGAGCTCCACTTCATCTCCGTCAGCCGCAACTACCAAGACGGCGCCTACACGCAGAGACACAACCGCCCACCCAGGCGCTTCGGTTCTCCGATGGTTCCGGGCGATTCAGCCGTGATCGAGCTGTTCCTGCCCGAGGGCTCGGAACCCGCGAGCCTCGAACTCGAGTCCGTTTCGCACGGGTTCCGCGACGTGATGGGGATGGGGGCTTTTGCGCCTCGCGGCGGCCCGCCCGCAGCCGCGAGCGAATCCCTCGCCGCGCGCACATCCACATTGGCTGCCGGCCCATTCAGTTGCCAGCGAGACATCAACTGCGCGGAAGGCGCGCCCTATCAAGATGTCAAGCGCGCCGCTGCCGAGGGCTACGACGGTCAGTACATCTGCAGCGGCCAGCTGATCAACAACGCCCGACAGGACAATCGCTATCTCTACATCACGGCCGATCACTGCGAGTGGTGGCTCGATCCGCCGACGATGGCCTACTACTGGAACTACGAAAACTCGAGCTGTGGATCGAACGACGCGCCGTTGCGCTTCTCGACCGGCTCGACCGACCTCTATCACAATGCGTCCGCGGACCTCGACCTGCTCGAACTCGACGGAACCGATCTCGAAGGCCGCTACGACATCTACTTCGTGGGCTGGAACCGCAGCGGAGCCACGCCCACCTCGGCGGCCACGATCGGATTCCCATCCGACAAACCCAAGCAGATCTCGATCCGCAACGACCCGGTCATCGACTGCGCGGCGGGAGGCTGCCTGGACGGCTGGGGACCGAACTACTGGAGGATCGAAGCATACGATGTGGGCGTCACGGAAGGCGGATCGTCCGGCGGCATGCTGCTCGACCAGGACAATCGGCTCGTCGGTACGCTGACCGGCGGCGTCGGAACCAACTGCACCAATTTCGGCTGGGATGAATTCGCCAAGATCGCACCGCACTGGACGAGCCTGCAGCCCTTCCTCGATCCCGATTCGACGGGCAGGATGTCACTGCCGGGCAAGGACCACGCCGACGTGCCGGGTGTACCCGTCTTCTCGTTGTGGGGAAGCACACTCTACGCAGCAATGCTGCTGATCGGCGGAAGCCTTGCCATCTGGCTTGGAAGAAGCACTCGATCTGCGCGAGAATGACGCCGAATCCGCTGATTCGATTGACCACCTACAATCCATCGAAAATCCCATCGCGCATTCGAGGAGTCATGAGCCCATGCGTCTAGCAGTTGGTGCCTCCCTTCTCTGCTGGTTGTCGTCGTTCGCCTCGCTTTCCCACGCCGATCTTTCGGCACCGATCGGTTCCGAGAACCAGGACCTTTCGGGTTTCAGTCGGGCTTCCGCACAGAGCGAGCGCGCGATCGAAAAGATTTTGCGAATGACACCCAGCGCGGAGAGCTTCTCGAAGCACCTGCTCTATCTGACCGAGGAGCCCCACCAGACCGGCACGCCCCGCAACATGGAACTCGCCGATTACGTGCGCGACCGCTTCATCGAATACGGGCTCGAGGAGGTGCACTTCCACGACACGCCGGCGCTGATGAGTTACGCGCGTTCGGCCGCCGTCGAAATCGTCGAGCCGGTGCAACTGAAACTGAAACTCACCGAAGCCCCCTACCCGCGCGACAAAGACAGCTACCTCTACAGCGATCCGACCCAGATTCCATTTCACGCCTACGCGAACGACGGCGATGTGACCGCCGAAGTCGTCTACGCAAATGCGGGAAGCCCCGAGGATTTCGCGAAGCTCGATGAACTCGGGATCGACGTCAGCGGCAAGGTCGTCGTGATGCGCTACTCGGAGCCCTACAGTTATCGGGGCTACAAGGTCTACCTCGCCGAGTCTCGCGGCGCGGCCGGCGCGATCATCTACTCGGACCCCGAGGACGACGGCTACGGGCGCGGCGAGACCTACCCCCACGGCCCCTGGGGCTCGCCGAGCCACATCCAGTGGGGAGCGATCGTCTACGACTGGTTCGGCTCGACCCCATTCACCTTCCACTGGAAGAAGCGTTTCGGCCGCTGGGTGGAATCGGGCGAGCGGGACCGCCGCCTGCCGAAGATCCCCTCGATTCCGATGTCGCACGAGGATGCCGCGGAGATCCTCTCCCGGCTCGGTGGACCCGCGGTGCCTTCTGAATGGCAGGGGGGACTGCCCTTCGCATATCACGTCGGACCGGGACCCGTTCGCATCCACTTGCGCGTCGACAACGACGAACAGATCGGGACGATGCGCAACGTCATCGGCCAGGTTCGGGGTTCGGAGCAGCCGGATCGCTGGGTGGTGATCGGCAACCACCGCGACGCCTGGAGTTACGGTGCCGTCGATCCGAGCAGCGGCACGGCGGCATTGCTCGAAGTCGCGCGCGCGTTCGGGCGCGCACTCGAGGCCGGCCACCGACCCAGGCGCAGCGTGATCTTTGCGAACTGGGATGCCGAGGAGCAGCTGCTCGGCGGCTCGACGGCCTGGGGGCTCGACCACCGCGACAAGCTCCGGAAGGACGGAGTCGTCTACATCAACGTGGACAGCTCGGCCGCGGGAGGCGAGTTCTCGCCCGGCGCCGTGCCCTCATTGGCGGATTTCGTGCGCGAGGTTTCGAAGTCGATCCACGATCCGGACAGCGGAGGGAGCGTCTACGACGCCTCGCTCGCGAGATCGGAGACCGGTGAAGTCGAGGTGGAAAAGATCGTCGGCGCAACCGACTACACGGTCTTTCTCGGCAACGTCGGCATGAGCTGCATCGACATGTCCTTTTCGGGCCCCTACGGGGTCTATCACTCGCAGTACGACAACTACTTCTGGATGAGCCAGATCGCCGATGTGGGTTTCCGCTACAACACGACGATGGCGCGACTGTGGGGCGTGCTGAGTTGGCGGATTGCCAACGCGGACGTCCTGCCCATGCGGTATTCGGGTTACGCATCGGAAGTCGCCAGCTATCTCCAGCAGATGGAAGAGCGCGCCATGCGCGCAGGCCAGGGGAAGATCGAACTCGCGTTGGCTCGCGCGGCCGCGAATCGATGGCTGCGGTCTGCTGAGGCGTTCGAAGCCGAGCTGCAGCAACGCCTGTCGTCCGATCTTCCCCTGCCGCGAGAGACGGCCAGCCGCATCGACAAACTACTGATGGGTGTCGAGCGGGCGATGACGGAGGACAGCGGACTCGTCCGCCGCCCGTTCTTCAAGCACCTCATCTACGCCCCGCAACCCACCTACCGCGAGGAAGTGCTGCCGCGCATTTTCGAGGCGATCGACGATGGGCGTTGGGAGGCGATCCCGGGCTACGAAAAGGAACTCGCGGCGGGCTTCGACCGCGCCGCCGCGCTGCTCGATGAGGCCAGCGCACTCCTGGGCAATGCGGCGACGGTTTCCAGCGCAAAACCCGAACCCGTCGTTCGGCGAGGCGCGCACTGATGCGTCAGAAATCCACTTCATTCGGACGCGTGGCCGCGGGTGTAACGACGCTCGTACTCTTCTCACTCCCGATCTCGGCCGGCGCCTCTGATTCGGCATCTGCAACGGACGAGACGCTTTCCGTCGACGCTCCGATCAGTTTCACGCGCAATCACGTGGCGGACCAAAAAGATCTCGAGCAGCGCCTGCGCGCGCGGATTTCGCGCGAGCGACTGCGCGCGGATCTGGATCGACTGGCGTCCAAACCCCACCGCGCGGGCAGCGAGGCCGGACGCGAGATCGCCCACTTCATCGCCGCACAAATGCGCGCTGCGGGACTCGACGCGGAAGCCGTCGAATACGTCCACTACATCTCGTCTCCGATTTCCGTGAGCGCTGAAATCGTCCTACCCGATGCGGTGCCGCTGAAAATGACCGAAGACGTGATCGAGGCGGATCCCTTCAGCCACGACGCCGCAGCGCACCCGGGCTGGAACGCCTATTCGGCGTCGGGGGCGGCCACCGCGCAGATCGTCTACGCCCACCACGGCAGCCGGCACGATTTCGCCGAACTCGAGCGCACCGGCGTCGACCTGAAGAATCGAATCCTGCTGATGCGCTACTTCGGCGCCGGTGAAGACGAGAAAGTGCTGCGCGCGCAGCATGCGGGCGCCGCTGCGGTCATCCTCTACTCGGATCCAAAAGAAGACGGCTACGTGTACGGCGACACCTACCCCGACGGCCCGTGGCGCCCCGCCGGAAGCATCATGCGGCGCAGCCTGCTCGGCGAGATGGGCGATCCCCTTTCACCGGGATGGGCCTCGCGTCCGGGCGCGAAGCGCCTGCCTCCGTCCGAGGTCGAGATTCTTCCGCGCATCCCCGTGCTGCCGATCTCCTACCGAGATGCCGAGAAGATCCTGCAGCGGCTCGCGGGCCCGGTCGCGCCACCGGGTTGGCAGGGCGGGCTTCCGCTCACCTACCACCTCGGCCCCGGACCGGTGACGGTTCGCCTGGACGTGAAGATGGACAACCGCGACGGGCGAATCTGGAACGCCATCGCGCGCATCCCCGGAAGCGACTTTCCCGACGAGTGGATCGTGCTCGGCAATCACCACGACGCGTGGATCTACGGCGCGGGCGACCCCTCGAGCGGCACCGCGGCCTTCCTCGAACTCGGTCGCGCACTCGGCTCGCTGCTCGAGGAGGGCTGGCGTCCGCGCCGCACGCTCGTCCTCGCCATCTTCGACGCCGAGGAGATCTCGCTCGGCGGCGCAACCGAGTGGATGGAAGACCACGCGAGCGAACTGGAACAGAAGGTGGTCGCCATCTTGAACATGGACTCGGCGGTCTTCAACCCCGACCGCCCGCTGTCCGTATCCACGAGCGCTTCGATGCGCGGCCTCTGGCTCGACGCGGCGCGAGCCGTGCCGGATCCACGCCGCAACATCCCCACCTACGACGTCTGGCTCGAGGCGCAGAACCGCTTTCGCAATGTGGCGTCGGTCGATGTCGGAGAACCCGCGGGCGACGTCCCGCCGCTCAGCGAACCCGCCGTCTTCGGTGATCCGATCGGCGACGACCAGACCGTCTTCTATCTGCACCTCGCACTGCCCGTGAGCGACATGTACTACGGCGCAGACTACGGGATGTACCATTCGATCTACGAGAATCCCCACTGGATGAAGACGATCGTCGATCCGGATTTCGGCTATCACGCCATGATGACCGCGTATCTCGGGACCGCGGCGCTGCGCATGTCGG
>JAHEEJ010000245.1 GCA_024640705.1 Deltaproteobacteria bacterium | reverse complement strand
CGAACTTGCCGACGCGTTGCGCATGAATGATGCCTGTCTGGCCCTGACCGGAACCTACGCGTCCGAACTCGAGCGCTATGCGGAACTCTTCTCGCGGCTCGGCGGCGACCTCGTCGCGTTGGTCGCTCGCCTCGAGCGCGCCGAGGATGCGGACGACCCGCTCGAAGCCCTGCTCGCCGACTGACGCCTGGCTGGGCTGGGGCCGCCCGCCGGAATCCCGCCCCGAATTCCGCGGCAGAGGGCGTTCCCCTCAGGCGCGCGAGGAGATGAGCCGAAGAGCCCTGCGTGCCCAACGACCGCCCGCCGCCGCAAACCGACGACGCCACGCTCCCTCGCTTCGACGCCGAGCAGGCCGAAAGCCTGATCACGGCGATCCGCCAGAACATCGAGCGGGCGCTTCGCGGCAAGCCCGAAGTCGTCCGCCGCGCGGTCGAAACCCTGCTCGCGGGCGGGCATCTGCTGCTGGAAGACGTGCCCGGAGTCGGCAAGACGACGCTCGCGCAGGCGCTGGCCCGCAGCATCGATGGCAGCTTCTGCCGCATCCAATTCACCAGCGACCTGCTGCCGAGCGACGTGCTCGGAGCCTCGATTCCCGAGACACGCGACGGTGTGCCCACCGGTGGATTCGTCTTCCAGCCGGGGCCGATCTTCGCCAACGTGGTGCTCGCGGATGAGGTCAATCGCGCGAGCCCGAAGACGCAGTCCGCGCTGCTCGAAGCGATGGCCGAATCGGGAGTCACCATCGACGGCGTGACGCACCCGCTGCCCGAACCCCACTTCGTCGTTGCGACGCAGAATCCGATGGAGCACCACGGTGCCCATCCGCTACCCGAATCCCAGCTCGACCGCTTTCTCGTGCGCACCGGGATCGGCTATCCGAATCCCACCGATGAGGCCGCCGTGTTGCGAGAGGATCCGGCCGCGACCGAACTGCCCCGGCTGAAACCCGCCGTGACCATCGGCGAGCTGCGCGAACTCCAGCGCGCCGCGCAGGCGGTCAAGTTCGACGAGGCCTTGGTCGGCTACCTGCTCGCCATCGTCACCGAAACCCGCGAACACGAAGCGCTCGAGATCGGCGTTTCGCCGCGCGGAGCCGTCGCCATGCGGCGCGCCGCACAGGCGCGCGCACTCGTGGACGGCCGCGACTTCTGCATTCCCGAAGACGTGCGAGACCTTGCGGTCGACGTGTTCGCCCATCGCATCACCGTCGACCCGCGCTCCCACCACTCCCGCGACGGCGAGGAAACCGCGTGGATCGTCCGAGAAATTCTCGAAGCCCTGCCCATACCCCTCTGAGGGAGCGGATCGCCCGCTGGCTCCGACCCCCGCGCGCCCTGCGGCCGACCCGAGCGGGCTGGCTGTTTTTCGCGATCACGCTCGGGGTGGGCTTCGCGGCGCTGAACACCGGAAACAACCTGATGTACCTGGTGCTCTCGCTGATGCTCGGGTTCCTGCTGCTCTCGGGCGTGCTCTCGGAATCTTCGCTGCGGGGCATTCGCGTCCGCCGGCGCCTGCCCCGCGAACTCTACGCGCGCTCCGACAACAAGGTCGTGCTCGAGATCTCGAACAGCCAGCGCCGCATCGCGGCCTTCGCGGTGGTGGTCGAAGACCGCCGCGCGACACCCGAAAAGGACGCCTCCAACCGGCCCCGCGCGTTCGCGCTGCGAATCGGCGCGGGCGAGACGCTGCGCCGCGCCTACAGCTTCCGTCCCGACCGCAGAGGCCGCGTCGAATTCAAAGAATTCCGCGTATTTACCCGCTTTCCCTTTGGGCTTTTCTCGAAGTCCCTGACGCTGCCCGCGAATCAGAACGCGCTGGTCTACCCCGCACTCGAACCCGTTCGCGGCTTGCAGGACTTCGGCAGCCCGCGGGATGCGGGCGAGCGGGTTCCGGCGCCCTCGGGCAGCGGCGCCGACGCGATCGGCCTGCGCGACTACGCGCCCGGCGATCCACTGCGGCGGATCCACTGGAGAGCCTCGATGCGGCGCCGCGCGCTGCTGGTCCGCGAAGCCGAGGGCGAACACGATGCCGAGGTCGAAGTGCGGCTGCGGACACGCGGCGTCCGAGCCGGCGAACGCTTCGAGCGCAGCGTCGTCTGGGTGGCCTCCGAAATTGCCGTGCTGCTCGACGCGGGCAGCCGAGTGGCGCTGCGCACCGACGAAGGCCTGATCGACGCGGGCGCCGGAGTTCGGCACCGCGCTCGACTGCTCACCTATCTGGCCCTCGTCGAGCCCGGCGACGACGCCTCCCCATCCGTGCAGGACGCGCCGCTGGCGGAATCCGCGTGAGCCGGCGCGCCTTTCGCATCGACGTCGAAGCGCCGCGCCCGGCGTCCGCCTGGACGTTGGTCGCGGTGGCATCCGCGGCGCTCTGGATCACCCAGCAACTCGCCCTCTGGGCGGTCGCGATCCAGCTGGTCGCGATGCTGCTCTCGCTCTGGCGCCGAACCGCGCCCTTCGCGTGGCAGACCAACGCGGTCGTGCTCAACCTCGGCATGATGGGCGTCAGCGGCGCCACGATCCACGTGGCGCTGCAGGGCGGCCCCGCGACCGTCGGTCTCGCCCATTTCGCGGCCCTCGCGCAGGGTCTCCAGCTGATCGACGCGCGGCCGCGGCGAACCGAGTTCCTGCTCGTCGCACTCGCGCTGTTCCAGGTCATCCTCGCGTCGAATCTCACCGACAGCGTGTTCTTTCCGCCGCTGCTGATTGCGTTCTTGTTTGCGGCGACCTGGACGCTGATGGTTCACACCCTGCGCGCCGACGCCGCCGAAGCGGGCGACCGTCGCGGCGCAGACCTCGCGCTCACACCGAGCTTGTTTCGCGTGACCCTGCTCGCATCGAGCGCATCCGTGGCCATCGCACTCGTGCTCTTCGTGCTGCTTCCGCGGCTGCACTCGTCGGTGCTGCAGGCTCCGAACCTCGGCGAGGGCTTCGGGACTTCGGGCTTTTCGGACCACGTCGCGCTGGGCGACATCGGCCGGATTCGAAAGGATTCGACCGTCGTGCTTCGCGTCGAAACGCTCGAGGGTGAAGCGCCGGGCATGCTCGACGCCTACTGGAGGGGCCTCGCGTTCGACCATTTCGACGGCAAGACCTGGTCGGTGACACCCCCGACGAAAACGCGGGTGCCCGGCAGTGCCGAAATCGGCGTCTGGCTCAAGAGCTCCGGCGGCCCGCCCAACCTCGTGCAGCGCATCTTGCGCGAACCCGTCCAGGGCGGCGTCCTGTTCGGGATGGACACCGCCCAGCAGCTTCAGGGCTCCGTCCACCGACTGGAGCGCGACCTCAACGGCGGCCTGTACGCGACGGACCAGATCGCTGATCGCGTGCGCTACACGATCGCCAGCCGCCGCGTGCGCTGGAGCGATGACCAATTGCGCACCGATCTGGCGGTCGCGCCGAGGGAGAATCGCGGCGCAACCCTCAGGCCACCGAACGCGGCCGAGCGCTACCTCCAGATCCCGGAACTCTCTGACGCCGTCGCCGCGCTGGCGCGCGAGATCACCGAGGGCGCCGCAACGGACGCCGAGCGCGTGCGCGCAATCGAGCGATACCTGCTGCAAAATGGGCGCTATTCCGACACGCCGCCGATCGTCGCGCCGGACTCCGAGCGCTCCCCGCTGGAAGCCTTTCTGTTCGACGGGATGGAGGCGCACTGCGAGTACTACGCGAGCGCGTTGGTGATCCTCGCGCGCAGCCTCGGCATCCCCTCCCGGCTCGTGAACGGCTTCGCGGGTGGGCGCGAGAACAAACTCGGCGGTTTCGTCGAGGTCTCGCGGGCGCACGCCCACGCCTGGGCCGAGGTCCACTACGCGCGCGCGGGCTGGGTCCGTTACGACGCGACACCCCCCGACCTGCGCCAGCGCGCGGAGGGTCCGATTGCGTTCGACGAGCGGGTTCGCCAACTCGCGAGCGCGCTGGAGCACTGGTGGTTCCAACGCATCGTCGGCTTCGACCGCGCCGATCAGATGAGCGCGCTGCGACGCGGTTGGTTGGCCTGGCGCAACTTCTCGAATTCGCCCGGGTCCGCGGGTTCCGCTCCGCGCGCGAAGCGCAAAGCCTTCGCGTTCGACGCGGGTTGGCGCGAGCCCGTGCTCGCAGCCGTCGGAATCGCCGCACTCCTCGTCCTGCTCTGGCGCATCCGCACCACGCGTGCGCAAACCGCGGTCCCGAACTACTACGGCCGCGCCCTGCGCGCACTCTCACGCCGCGGCCTGATCCGCGAGCCCGCCACCGGAGCGCGCGACTTCGCCCGCGCGTCGAGCGAAGCACTCGCCGAGCCCGCAGCCGCCGCGTTCTCGAGATTGACCGAGAGCTACCTCGGCGAGCGCTTCGGCGGCCGCGCGCCCGTCGATCCCGAGCGGGACTTGCGCGATCTTCGCCGCGCGCTCCGGAACTCGAACAAACGCTCGCCCGCGCGAGATTCCGGAAGCTTGGCGCTTTCAGCGGACTAACAGGCGCCCCGGTCCGGAGTCGGGCCTCCCCGTGTGGCAAATTGTCCACTTGAAGACGCGCTGAGAGGTTCATCAACTTCAGATTGCGTAAGGTGCTGTCGGCATTCACAAAATTGTTAAAAACCGAAATGGACCACTTGAAATCCCATGGGCGTCTGACGAATCACAACGTGTGAAGAAATCAGGAAAAGATCAGTCTTTGATCAGGTAACTCACCTTCGCGTCGCTTAGCATTGTAGAATCATGGAGCATCGTCGAACCATCGAGTTTCTTCGAGTCGTTGAGAGCGCGATGACCAAATGCTGACACCGGAGAGCCGCCTGCCAGCGAAGGACTCCTGGCGTCGCCGCTGCGCGCGCTCGATCGCCGCGCTGTTACTCGCCCTGCCCGCTTCGGCCGAGGATCCCATCGAGTCCGATGGAGACGGCGAAGAGATCCCGATCACCGGCGAGACCCTCCAGGACACCCCGACTTCAGACGTGCCGTTTCGCGCGCGTGAGCTGCACGAGATCTGGATCGAGGACTTCGACGAGCTCGGCGACTACGCGCCGAACCTCGCAATCGACACCTCCTTCGCGGCGTCGAACCCCACCGTCTACATCCGCGGGATCGGCATCGAAGACGACTACACGCAGACGGGCGGAGCCATCGGCATCTACCACGACGGCGTCAACATCAACTCGCCCGCGATCCATCTCAGCAGCCAGACCTTCGACCTCGAGGCGATCGAGGTGCTGCGCGGACCCCAGGGCAGCGTCGACGCCCACAACGCCAGCGCGGGTGCGGTCCGGTTCCGCTCGGCGAGGCCCGACGGCGCGTTCGGGGTCGAGACGAAGCTGAGCTACGGCAACTACGACGCCAAAGAAGTCGAGGCCGCGATCGACATCCCGCTGATCGAAGACGTGCTCTCGATGCGCGTGTCGGGCCGCGCCCAGTGGCGGGACGGCTACACGAAGAACCAGTGCGCGGGCTGGAACCCGGAGCGATACGGCGTGCCGAATCCCGACCAGGACCCGACCA